>JAYRVL010000844.1:0-2968 GCA_041918575.1 Anaerolineae bacterium
GAATCTGCGCCGCGCTGCGTGGCAGCATCAGATTTTGCGCCGCAAACTGCTCGACCAACGCCGACATCGCGGGCGTGTCCGCAGCCTGCGCCGGTCGTATGCTGATCTTCGCCATGCTAACCCCGAATGAATTCGGGGCGAAGGGGCGTTCCGCCGCCAGGTCGGCCTGCGCCGACCGATCTCCGCCGAATGAATTCGGGACGAGGGGGCGTTCCGCCGCTACCATGTTTTCAGAATCGCGTCCAGGCGCTCAACCACGGTGTCTAGCTCGTCATCGGTGATGACCAACGGCGGCGCCAGGCGCAACACATCCGGGCCGGCGTTGATCAGCACCAGGCCGTGCGCGAAACCGGCCTTGACCACATCGCCGGCCGGGATGTCGAGCTGCAGGCCGAGCAAAAGGCCCCGGCCGCGCACCTCCAGCACGTGCGGCGAGTTGATCTCCTCCAGCCGTTCCTTGAGCAGTTCACCCTTGCGCCGCACCTCGGCCAGGAAGGCCGGCTGACTGACGCGGCGCACCACCGCCTCGGCCACGGCGGCCACGAACGGCCCGCCGGCAAACGTGCTGGCATGATCGCCCACGGCCATCACGTCTGCCACGCGCTGAGTCATCAGAATCGCGCCCATGGGCAGGCCGCCCGCCAACGGCTTGGCGCTGGTCAGCAGGTCGGGCGCCACGCCGCTGTCCTGCCAGGCCCACAGCGCGCCGGTGCGGCCCAACCCGCACTGCACCTCGTCGAAGATCAGCAGCGCATCGTGCGCGTTACACAGGTCGCGCAGCCCTTGCAGGAATTCAGGCGCCGCGGCATGAATGCCGCCCTCCCCTTGCAGCGGCTCCACGATCACCGCGGCCACGTCATCCTGGATGGCCGCGGCCGCGCTGGCAAGGTTGTTGAACTCGGCCA
The DNA here is from genome assembly GCA_041918575.1 of Anaerolineae bacterium. GTDB lineage: Bacteria > Chloroflexota > Anaerolineae > SSC4 > Amarolineaceae > Amarolinea. The sequence continues at coordinate 906 of JAYRVL010000844.1, forward strand.
CGCGCACGCCGGGCATCAGCGGCTCGAACGGCTGCTGATACTTGGGCCGGGGCGTGGCGGCCAATGAGCCGAACAGGCGGCCGTGGAACGCGTTGCTGAAAGAAACGATGTGGAACTTGCCCTCGCCGCGCCGCGTGCAGCCGTACTTGCGGGCAAACTTGAACGCGCCTTCGTTGGCGCTGGCGCCGCACAGGCTGAAATGCACGCGCTGCGCAAAACCGCTGGTCTCCACCAACAGCTTCGCCAGGCGCACGGCCGGCGCGGTATGATACAAATTGCTGACATGCCACAGCCCGCCCGCAGCCTGCTGCGCGACCGCAGTCAGCTCCGGGTCCGCATAGCCCAGCGCATTGACCGCAATCCCCGCCGCGCAGTCCAGGTACGCGTGGCCGCGGCTGTCGTAGAGCGTGGAGCCTTGTCCGCCCGTGAAAACGATGTCGGGCCGGGCATAAACCTGCAGCAAATAATCATGCTCGGCCTGGATGATCTCGTCCATGAAAACCCCCTTATTTCACGATCGCCGTGCCGCCGGCCTGCGCCAATCCGTCCAGGTCGGTGATGACGGCCTGGTAGACGCCGGCCGCAACCGCTTTCGTGGCGCTGCGCACTTTCGGAATCATGCCGCCGGTGATGATGCCTTCGCCGATCATTTCCTCGACCTGGCCGACGGTCAACACCCGCGCCACGCGCCCGGCCACCAGCACGCCGGGCACGTTGGTCACGAAGACCAGCCGGCTGGCCTGCAGACCGTGCGCCAGCGCGGCCGCCACATGATCCGCGTTGACGTTGTAGGTCTGGCCGTCTTCGCCCAGGGAAATCGGGGAAACGACCGGCACGAAACCCTGGCCGAGCAGCCGCTGCATCGGTTCGGCGCGCACGGCCGTCACCTTGCCCACATACCCCAAGTCCAGGCCGTCCGGCTGCCAGCGCGTCACCTGCACCAGGCCCGCATCCACGCCGGTCAGGCCGATGGCCTCGACCCCGCGGTTGACCAGCCAGCGCACGACGCGCGTGTTGACCAGGCCGCTGAGCACCATCTCCACCAGGCGCAGACTCTCCGCGCTGGTCACGCGCACCCCCTGCACCATCTCGAACGGCGCCTGCAGGCGCTGATGCAGATCGGCAATCTCCTTGCCCCCGCCATGCACGATCACCGGCTGGCAGTCCGCCTGCGCCGCCTGCACCGCGGCCACGAACCGGCCCAGGAACGTCGCATCGTCAATCTCATTGCCGCCGATTTTGATGACCACTACCGGCTTTTGTGTACTCATGAGCCGCCCCTCTCCCAAAAAAGTTCGAACACTGAACGGCCAGTGCAAAGTGCAAAACACAAAGCATATCGGCGCACTTTGCACTTTGTATTCTGCACTTTGCACTTACAGCAGTGCGGTTGTCTCCGGCAGACCCCACATCACGTTCATGTTCTGCACCGCCTGGCCGCTGGCGCCCTTGAGCAGGTTGTCAATACTGCTGGTGACGATCAACAGATTGTCGGCCTGCGGGCTGAGGCCAATCGCGCAGCGGTTGCTGTTGACGGTGTGGCGCAGCGTCGCGACCTGGTTCAGGCCGAGCAGGTGGATGAACGGCTCGCCCTGGTACGCGTCGCGGTAAAGGCCGAGCAGCGCCTCGCCGCTGAGCTTCTCCGGCAGTTCCACATACAAGGTGCTCAAAATGCCCCGGTTGACCGGCAGCAGGTGCGGCGAAAAGATCACCTGGAACGCGGCCGCAGCCGGGCGAGCCTGCACCGTCAGTTGTTCTTCCATTTCCGGCAAATGGCGATGCTGGCGGCCGATGCTGTAGGGCGAGAAGTTTTCGTTGGCTTCGACGAAATGGCTGCTCAAGCGCAGCCCGCGGCCCGCGCCGCTGACGCCCGACTTGCAGTCCGCGATCACCCGGCCGCTCAGCAGGCCCGCGGCCGCCAGGGGCGCCAGGGCCAGGATCACGCTGGTGGGATAGCAGCCGGGGTTGGCCACCAGTCGCGCCGAGCGCGCCGCATCCCGGTGCAGTTCCGGCAGGCCGTAGACCGCCTCGGCCAGGAGCTGCGCCTGGGTGTGGGGATGGGC
>JAYRVL010000845.1:0-14313 GCA_041918575.1 Anaerolineae bacterium
CGCGACATGCTCACGCGTCTGCGGCATGACCCCTTCATCGGCCGCAACGACCAGCAGCGCCGCATCGATGCCGCCGACGCCGGCCAGCATGTTCTTGATGAAGTCAATGTGACCGGGCACATCCACCACACCCACGCGCTCGGTCCGTCCATTGACCGCGGGCAGCGTCATCCAGGCAAAACCCAGGTCAATCGTCATTTCACGCGCTTTTTCTTCTTGCAGCCGGTCTGGATCCATCCCGGTCAGGGCCATCACCAGGGTAGATTTACCGTGATCCACATGGCCGGCCGTGCCAATGACTCGCATTTCCGCTCACTCCCCGTGCGTCGTGGCGCGATCCTTGAGCGATTCTTCGAGTTGCCCCAGCCAGCGCTGCGCCTCGGCCAGGCGCGACAGGCCCTCCGTCTCGCTCAAGCGCCACAAACGCTGAATCTGCCCATCGTGAGTTCGCTGGCGTTCCTCCAGCGCAGGGAAGCGTGCGGCCAACTGCCGGTTGATCTTGTCCTGCTCCTGCACCTCATGCTCCCACTGCAGCAGTTGGCGCTTCCAACGCTTTTCATTGTCCGCCTTCCAGTCTTCCATTTCCTTGCGCTGACGTTCTTCCGAAAGGCGCTCCAGTTCCGCAACCTGGTTCATATCGCGACGGATCGCCTCGTGAAATCCCGCGATCGAGGTCACCGCGCTCTTACTCACCTCGAGTTGCTCAGAAAAGGCCAACATGAACTCGCGATGGCGGGCCATCATCTCGCGCTGGACCACAAACTCCTCTTGCCACTTCGTCATCTCGCGTTGGCGATCCACATCTACCACGCGCACCTGTTCGATGAACTGCTGCTGCTCGCGCCTCAGGTCCTGCGGAATCGGCTGAATACCCGCCACCGCGCGTTCCAACTTCTGCAGCTTCTCCTGCATCATCGGTGTCTTACTGGCCTGCTCCTCGATCCGCTTGAACAAGTCCACGTTTTCTTGCTGCAGTTGCACGATGCGCTTGTTGTCCTGCACCCGCTGCTCCGCCAGATAGGGCAAGCTGCGCGTGCGCTCATCCACATCCTTGCTCAGCGCGGCCACGCCCTGGCGCAGATTGAGCGCCAACTCGCTCAGGCGCTGATCCTCCGAGCGGCGCAGCGCCAACTCCTCCTCGATGCGGCCAAAACGATTCAACTCCTTGCGAATCTCGCTAATGTTGCGCGCCATTGTCTCGCGGTCGCTCACGCGCAGGCGCTCACGTTCACGCAGGTCCGTATCAATCTGCTCCTCGCGTTTGTGCAGCATCAACACCACCTCGTTCTTGAGCTGCTGCAGCGCCTCGTCCACCTGCGTAAAGCGCACCAACTGCGACTGCGTGCTCACCAGCCGTCCTTCCATCTCCTGGATGCGCCGCGCCTGCTCCACCAACTCCACGCTCAGACTCTCGATCCGCTGTTGCAGCTTGGCAACCTCGCCCCGATCGCGCCGATGTTCCTCGTCCAGCCAGGAGACCATCTGCGCCAATTGTGTTGTATCCATGAATCCTCTTTTCCTGCACGTCTGCCGTCTGCGTTACCGCTGTCCATTATAGCATGAGTCTATGACTGCGCAAGACTCCCGCGGGAGAGCGTCACAGGCTGGAAGCACAGGCGCCCCGCCCGCTGCACTCACCCAAAGCTGCGATACCACTTGACGGAGTCCAAGCCTGATGGTAAGATGGCCCAGGAATTCCAAATGTGACCGGAATCGAGGCTTCAGCCGGTGCAGTTTGCGGCTTTGCTGGCCAAGAAACCGGCTGAAGCCTCCAATCCAAGTCCGATAAACGCCTACATTTGACCTTATTTGGAATTCCTGAAGATGGCCCTCGGCCCTTGCTTCCGAGTCCAAATCCCATGTCTTCCACTGGGGAAAACAACGTTTCTATGCGTATCGGAATTGATGCACGCATTGCCTACTACACTCGCGCCGGGATCGGTCAATACACCTGGCGCTTGATCCAAGCCCTGGCTGCGCTCGATCGCGCCGACCAGTTTCATATCTTCAGACACCGCAAAGACAAGGCGCAGTTCACGCGCCAAAACAACTTTCAGCATCACGCCCTGTGGACGCCCAGCCACAACCGGTTGGAGATCTACCTGCTCGGCCTGGAGCTGCTCTGGTCTGGCCTGGAGCTTGACATTTTGCACAGCACCGATTTCATCCCCCCCCCAATGGCACCCCCGCGGCTGCAAATCGGTCATCACCATTCACGACCTGGCCTTCATGCACTACCCGCACTTCCTGACCAAAGCCAGCGCCCGCTACTATGGCCAGATCGAAGACGCGGTCAAGCGCGCCGATCACATCATCGCCGTTTCCAACAGCACCCGCCGGGACATCGTCAACCTGCTCGGCGTAGATGAGCAGAAGATCACCGTCATCTACGAAGCGCCCAACCCCATCTACCGCCCCATGGACCGCAGCCACGCCCGCGCCCAGGTGCAGGCGCGCTACCCCGTACCCGACGATTTCATCCTGTTCGTCAGCACCATCGAACCCCGCAAGAACGTCCAGGGCTTGCTCAAAGCCTTTCGCCGTCTGCTCGACGACTACAAACTCGACGTCACCCTCGTCCTGGCCGGCGCCAAAGGCTGGCTCTCGCAGGAAGCCTACGACCTGGTGCATGAACTGAAACTCGACAAACAGTGCCTTTTCCTCGGCGCCGTGAACGATGAAGACCTCGTCTTCCTCTTCAACGCCGCGCGCTGCCTGGCCTACCCCTCATTCTACGAAGGCTTCGGCCTGCCCCCCCTCGAAGCCATGACCTGCGGCACCCCCACCGTCGTCGCCAACGTCTCCAGCCTGCCCGAAGTCGTGGGCGACGCCGCCCTCCTGGTCTCTCCCAACAGCATTGAAGAACTGACCGTCGCCCTCTGGCGCTTGCTCACCGACGACCAGCTCTGGCTGGAGCTGCAGCAAAAAGGGTTCAAACGCGCCGATCGCTTCTCCTGGGCGCGGGCGGGCCGCGAAACCCTCGACGTCTACCGCCGCGTCAGCGCCCACAGTCACGCGGCGCCTTCTCCCAACCAGTCGGAGCCTTGAACACACCCCATGGCTCGCCTCCTCATCCTGACGCCCCAACTGCCCTTTCCGCCTCACCAGGGCACCACCATCCGCAATTTCAACCTGATCGCGGGCCTGGCCCAACGCCATGAGATTGACCTGCTCAGCCTGGTGCAGCCAACCGACCCGCGGCCGGCCCAAACTCCCCTCCCCGCGCTGTGCCGCCAGGTCATCACCTTTCCCGCGCCCGCGCCGCGCCCCGTCTGGCGTCGCCTCCTCACCACCCTCAGCAACCCGCTGCCCGATATGGCGCTGCGCCTGGCCGGTGTGCCAGCCTTCCAGGACGCCCTGCTCAACCTCGTCCAAACGACGCCCTACGCCATCTTGCAGATCGAAGGCATCGAAATGGCGCCCTACGTCGCCTGGCTGCAGCAGCAGCCCGCCTGGGCCGCGCGGCGCCGCGCCGGCCATCTTCGCCTGATCTTCGACGACCACAACGCCGAGGCAGTTCTGCAGCAGCGCGCCGCCCTGACCGACCTGCGCCAGCCAACGCGCTGGGCCGGCGCGGCCTATTCGTTGATCCAATGGCGCAAACTGGCCGCGTACGAAGCCGCCATCTGCCGTCGGGCCGACCATGTCGTCGCCGTTTCCGCGGCCGACGCCGCCGCCTTGCGCCGCCTGGCGCCGGGCAGCGCCGTCAGCGTGACGCCCAACGGCGTTGACCTGACCGCCTTCGCCCCAGGCTGCTGCGAACCGGCGCCAGGGATGATCGCGCCGGCCCTGGTCTTCAGCGGCAAAATGGACTATCGCCCCAACGTGGATGCCGTCCTCTGGTTTGCCAACGACATCCTGCCGGCCGTGCGCGCCCGCTTTCCCGCCGCCCACTTCTGGATCGTCGGCCAACAGCCCCATGCGCGCCTGGCGCCCCTGGCCGGCCGCCCCAACATCACCATCACCGGCCGCGTGCCCGACGTGCGCCCCTTTCTCACCGGCGCGACCGTGTGCGTGCTCCCCTTCCGCATGGGCAGCGGCACGCGCCTCAAAGTCCTGGAAGCCCTGGCCCTGGGCCGCGCCGTCGTCTCCACCACCCTCGGCGCCGAAGGCTTTGGCCTGCGCGACGGCCACGAACTGCGCCTGGCCGACAGCGCCCCCGCCTTTGCCCAGGCCGTCGGCGAACTGCTGGCCGACCCCGATCAGCGCGGCCGCTTGGGCGCGCAAGCGCACGCCTTCGCCGCGGCTCACTACGGTTGGCCCGCCATCATCCCCCAACTGGAAGCGGTCTACAACCTGTGAACGACGCCATGCACTGGCCGCCGGCCGAGCAGGCCGCCCTGGCCGCACGTCACCAGGCCGAAAACGCCGGTCGCCGGCCACGCAGCGCCCGCCAGACTCTGCGCCTGCTCCTCCTGCGCAGCCTGGCCCCTCTGCGCGGCCAGCCAACGCCCGCTCCGCCGGCCGGCCCGCCCCAGCGCGTGCTGCTCATCCGGCCCGATCACCTGGGCGATCTGCTCTTCACCACCCCGGCCCTACACCGCCTGCGCCAGGCTTGGCCGCACGCGGCCATCACCGCGCTGGTTGGCCCCTGGGGACAGCCCATTTTGGCCGACCACCCGGCGCTCGATCAGATTCTGACCCTCCCCTTCCCCGGCTTCACGCGCCAGCCCGCGGCCAACCCCTGGGCGCCCTACCGTCTGCTGGCGACCGAAGCGGCTCGTCTGCGCGCCGGTCAGTTCGACCTGGCGCTCATCCTGCGCTGCGACCACTGGTGGGGCGCGTGGCTGGCCCGCCGCGCCCACATCCCCCGCCGCATCGGCTTTGCCATCCCCGAATGCATCCCTTTTCTCACCACCGCCGTTCCCTACAACCCGCAGCGCCATGAAGTCGAACAAAACCTGGCGCTGGTTGCTGCCGCCTGCGGCCAGCTGGAGATGGCGCCTGCGCCGCTGCATTTCAGCGCGCCGCCCGCTGCCGCCGCCTGGGCGCAGGCCTGGCTGGCTGGCCGCAGCCTGGCCGACCGGCCGCTCGTTGTGTTGCTGCCGGGCGCGGGCGCGGCCGTCAAACTCTGGCGCGCCGAAGCCTGGGCCGACCTGGCCCGCGCCTTGCAGGCGCGCGGCGCAAATCCGCTGCTGGCCGGCGGCGCCGGCGAAGTCGCCCTGGCGCAGGCCATCAACGCCTGCCTGCCAGAACCTTTGCCGTCCGCGGTCGGTGAAACCAGCCTGGGACAGTTGGCCGCCCTCTTGCAGCGCAGCGCCCTGGCCATCGGTCTGGACAGCGGCCCCATGCACCTGGCCGCGGCGCTGGGCGTTCCCACCATCCACCTGTACGGCCCGGTGAGCGCGGCCAGCTTTGGCCCCTGGGGCGATCCGGCCCGTCATCGGGTCATCACCTCGGCCTGGGCCTGCCTCCCCTGCAACCGGCTCGACTTCCGCCCGGACGAACTGCCGCTGCATCCCTGCGTGCGCGCCATCACCGTCAGCCAGGTGTTGGCCGCCCTGCCCGCCGCCTGACCGGGATACTCCCTGCGCATTCTATTTTCTTGTGTCCCCGTCCCGTCTGATGTACAATGTCAACAGAAAAGCAGGGTTCATTTTAATGCCAACAACAAACATGCAGATCGTACTGGAAGAAGACAAACACTGGTGGTTTGCCAGCCGCACACGGGCCATCCTGGGCCTGCTCGACCGTTTCCTCCCCCCCGATCCCCAACGCCTGGTGCTCGACATCGGCTGCGGCGCAGGCAACATGGCCCATCACCTCGCTCATTACGGTCGCGTCACCGGCGTTGACCCCAACCCCAAACCGTTGCGCGTGGCGCAGGCGCGTGGGCTGGACGTGCGCGAAGGCAGCGCCGACGCCCTGCCTTTTGCCGACGCCTCCTTTGGCCTGGTCGCGCTGCTCGACACCGTGGAGCATGTGCCCAACGAAGCCGGCGTCTTTGCCGAATGTTTGCGAGTCTTGCGCCCGGGCGGTCATCTGCTCATCACCGTTCCCGCGCTGATGGCGTTGTGGAGTCAGAACGACGTTCTCAACGCCCACCAACGGCGCTACACCGCGGCCGAACTGGCCTCCAAACTGCAGCAGCAGGGCTTTCATGTGCTGCACAAGAGCTACAACAACTTCTTCATCTTCCCGTTGGCCGCCGGGCTGATCCTGCTGCGCCGCGGCCGCGCCGAGCCAAAACTGGCATCGCCGCATTTCGATGATGAGGCCTACCAGGTCGAAATGGAACCCGCATCGCCGCTGGTCAACACCGTGTTGACGGGCGTGGGCAAGGTCGAAGCGGCCCTGGTGCGGCGCCTGGCGCTCCCCATCGGCGCCTCCATCATCTGCCTGGCGCGCAAGCCCGCGTAAGCGTAAGAAGGGTGTTGTCTATGCCTGCTCCACATCAACATTCGTCGGCGGATTTTTCCTGGGCGCTTTGGCTCCTCGAAGGATTCCAGGGATTGCGCCAGGAAACAGAACAGTTCTGTCCGCCAGACGAATTCTGGACCCATATGCATGCATCCGAGCGCGAATTTCTGTTGGCCTGGCGCGTCCTGATTGAAACCGCACTGGAGCGTAATGCAGCCAAATCGGCCGCGGCTTCCCCCGCCAATGAAGGGGTCATCATCCCCCGGCGTCAGAGCATTGACATTGAGTTCTAACTTCCTGCCCCGCGTCGCGTCGCTGCTTCTCCTGGTCGGCGGGCTGATGATGACCCTGGGCGCCTGCGCTGTTGGCGCGCCCCCAACCCCAACCGCGTCGCCCACGCCCACCGTCACCCTGACGCCCACGCCCACCGTCACCCTCACGCCCACGCCTGCTGCTACCGCAACACCCACGCCCACCGTCACCCTGACGCCCACGCCCACGCCCACCGAAACCCCCACCCCCACAGCCACCTCAACTATGACGCCTGGCCCGACGCCGGACGCCCAAGCGCGCAGCGCCAACGTGCCCATCCTCATGTACCACTACGTCTCCGCGCCGCCGCCGGATGCCGACGCCTACCGCCGTGACATGTCGGTCACGCCGGACCAACTGGCCCAACAGATCGAGGCCATGGCCGCGGCCGGCTTTGTCAGCGTGCGCCTGAGCGATCTCATCAGCTACCTGGCAACCGGCCGGCCCGCGCTGCCGCCTAAGAGCGTAGTACTGACCTTCGATGACGGCTACCAGGATAACTTCGACAACGCCTTCCCCATTCTCCAGCGGGCTGGATTCATCGCTACCTTCTTCGTCATCACCGATTTCGTGGATACCGGCCGCCCCGGCTACATGACCTGGGATGAGCTGCGCCAACTGCACGAGGCCGGCATGGACATCGGCTCCCACTCGCGCGATCATCCTGACCTGGCCGGCCGCACAACCGATTTCCTGGTCTGGCAGGTACTTGGCTCGCGCGAGATGATCGAAAGCCGCCTGGGCTTCACCCCGCGCGTCTTCTGCTACCCCAGCGGTCGTTTCGACGATCTCGTCATGCGAGTGGTGCAATCGGCCAATTTCTGGGGCGCGGTCACCACGCGCCAGGGCGCCACCCATGCCAGTGATCGCCTCTTCGAGTTGACGCGCGTGCGCATCCGCGGCGGCCATACCGTGCAAGATGTCATGCGCCTGCTGAACACCGACTGGTGAGATCTCATCGCCGAGTTTGAACGATGCGCCCCTTTCATGCTATAATACCGCCCGCCAGTGACCCGTCTCGTGACTGCTCGTTGCAACCTCGTCCGGATGCAGATGCCGAAACTGCGCGCCCCACGGCATCCAATACAAAACTTCAGGTGACTGCAAAGTGAGGTAATGCCGTGTTACGATATCTGTTGATTGCCCTGCTCATTCTCTTAGGATTGAGCGGCCTGGGCAGCGCCATCTTCGGGCGTCAGACTCGCCGCCGCCTGGCGCTGGCCGCATTCGCCGTGGTAACCTGGGGCGCCGCGGCTTTTCTCTACTTCAATCCATCGGTTGCCGCCCCGCGCCTGGGCCAGGAACCGACCGTCGAGACGCTGCCCACCGCCACGCGTACACCCACCCCTACGCCGGCGCCCACCGTTACCCCGCAGCCTGGCCGCGTCCTCTGGCACGCCGGCCCCAGCGACAACCTGCAGCTTTGGATCATGGATGACGACGGCAGCAACAAGCGCCAGTTGACCACCGGCGAGGCCATCGGCACCAATGTCGAACCGGCCTGGTCGCCTGATGGCAGCCAGGTGGCCTTTGTCACCGACCGGGTTGACCCCGAAGCGCTGCAAATCTACGTCATGGGTGTGGATGGCAGCAACCCGCGCGGCCTGATGCCCTTCCAGCCCGTTCACAGTTGGTCGCCCGATTGGTCGGCCGACGGGCAAAAAGTTGTCTTTCAGACCAATCGCGGGGAAAACGCCATCTTTCAACTGTACACTTGCAACGTGGATGGCAGCGACATCAAGAACGTGACCAACACCACCAGCAACGAAAGCCGCGGGGATTGGTCGCCCGATGGCAAGAAGATCGCCTTCGTCTCCGAGCGGGACGGCAACCGCAACATCTACGTCATGGATGCGGACGGCAGCAACCAACACGCCTTGACCACCTTTACCAGCGATGAACTGTACCCTCGTTGGTCGCCTGACGGCGCGCAGATTCTATTTCAGGGCAATCAAGAAGGCAACGGCAACTTCGGCGTCTATGTCATGAACGCCGACGGCAGCAGCGTCCAGCGTGTGAGTGACCTGGCCGCCAACAACATCACTCCAACCTGGGCGCGCAAGGGCCAGGCCATCGTCTTTGCCTCGGACCGCGATGACCCCAATTGGGACGTGTACATCATGGATCGCGATGGTTCCAATTTGCGCCGCTTGACCAATCAAAAAACCGTTGATCGTTTCCCCACCTGGCACGGGAGATAGAGAATTATGCGCGCGAAACAGCCACGCCTGCGCTGGCCGGCAGGTTTCTGGAATGTCGCCGGGCCGATCTTCATCGTCCTGGCGATGACCCATCAGAGCAATCTTCCCCCGCCGAGCTATATCGGTTCTGACAACGAGCGGGCCGGATTTGGCGTCACGACCCAAATTGACAACTTCGATGTGGGCCTGCTCAACGGCGGCTGGTTCGTGCGCTGGGATGTGCAAGCGCAGCCATCCGAACCGGAGGGTTACATCTACATGCCGATGCTGCGCGTGACCGGCAGCACGTTCAATCCAAGCGGCGCGGAACTGGCCGCCAGCATCGCCAGCAACCGCGGCCGCACCTGGATCATCGGCAACGAGGCCGACAACATCTGGCAGGATAACGTTCTGCCGCAAGATTACGCGGTGGCGTATCATGACGCCTATTTCTTCATCAAACAGCATGACCCCAGCGCCCAAATCGCCATCAACGGCGTCACCCAGGGCACACCGCTGCGCCTGCAGTGGCTCGACCTGGTGTGGAACAGCTACCGCGCGCGCTATGGCAGCGACATACCGGTGGATGTGTGGAACATGCACACCTTCGTTCTGCGCGAACAGATCAATTCGTGGGGCGCCTCGATCCCGCCCGGCGTCAACGCCACCCAGGGCATGCTGTGGGAAATTGACGATCACGATCGCATTGACCTGGTGCAGGAGCAGGTCATCCGCTTCCGCCGCTGGATGAAGGATCATGGTCAGCAGAACAAGCCGCTCATCAACACCGAGTACGGCATCCTCATGCCGATCAACTTCGGTTTCGATTACGCCCGCGTCACCCGCTTCCTCGACGGCACGTTTGATCTCTTCAACTCGCTGCGTGACCCCACCCTGGGCATGCCAAACGACGACTATCGTTTGATGCAGCGCTGGTGCTGGTTCTCGCTCGACAGTGAGCAGTTCGAGGGCCAGTACGTTCGCTCCTTGTTCAACCGCAGTACAGGCCAACTGACGCCTATTGGTCAGGCCTTTGCCGCCTGGGGTCATGACCACCGCTCCTGGTACAGTGAACTGCAGATCAGCGCCGGCCCCGCCTTTACTGCAACCTGGGCCGTGTTTGCGGAACAGCCCAGCCGCTTCACCCTGAACGCGGCGGTCAGCAACACCGGCAACCTGGCGACCGGTCCCTTTGCCGTTCGCTTTGGCCTCGGCTCGCCTGACCTGGCCGCGCCGCCCATCGGCGATGTTCCGCTCAGCGCCGGCCTGCCCGCGCGTCACAGCCCGGCCGGCCAGGTGCAACTGGACTGGGAACAGGTCGTCAGCCAAACCCTGACCATCTTCGCCCAGGCTGACCCCTATGACATGGTGGCTGAGTTTCATGAAAACGACAACACTCGAACCATGACCGTGACGCCGCCCAGCGTGCTCGACCTTCAGTTGAGCAACCTGCACACGATCCCGGCCAGCCTGCCGCTCGTCCCGCCCACCGCCACCGTCACCGTACCGCTGAGCGTGGACATCTCGAACATCGGCGGTCGCGGCGTGAGCGGCGACTTGGAAGTGCAGTTTTGGCAAGGCCGCCCCAACATCGGCACACTCCTGGGCAGTGTCATCCTGAACGCGCAGAACGCGGTCAGCCTACCGGTTGTTGCCAACTTCGACTGGCCCAACGTGGCGCCCGACGTCTACCGTATCTACGCCGCCATCCCGCCCGCGCCCGATGACGCCAACGCGGAAAACAACCAGGTCTTTGTGCAGGTCAGTGTGCCGGTCGCCCGCACCTACCTGCCGGCCATCAGGCGGCGCTGAAGCCATGCGCATGAGACAGATCGTTCAGGCAGGACTCGTCCTGATGACCCTTTTGCTGGCGACCAGCCTTGCGCTGCGCGCGGTTGCCAGCCGCGCGGCCGCCGCGCCCTTCGACCTGACCCTTCTCGGTCAAAGCGGCGGCCCCAGCTACACGGTGAAGATTGCAGGCTCCGTGGCTTACCTGGGCGCCGGTTTCCGCGTGCAAATCCTGGACATCTCCAACCCGGCTTCACCTGTGTTCCTGGGGCAGACCCCGGTGCTGCCGGACATCGTGCGCAGCCTGCAAGCCAGCGGCGGTCTGGTCTATGTGGCCCTGGGCGAAAGCGGCCTTTACCTCTACGATGCCAGCAACTCGGCCGCGCCCCAGCTCCTGGGCATTTACAACTCCACCGGCTTTGCTCTTGGCGTCAGTGTGGTCGGCAGCCTGGTCTATCTCGCCGATTACAACTCCCTGCAGATCGTGGATGTGAGCAATCTCCTGGCGCCCACCCTGCTCAGTATCTATACCACGCCCAACGTGGTCCAGAATGTCACCGTGAGCGGCGGGCTGGCCTATCTCTCCGGCAGCACCTGCACATTCCTGGGCTGCAGCGGGGTCATGGAAATCGTGGATGTCAGCAATGCCCTCAGCCCGCAGATGCGCAGCCGTTACACCACCGCTTTTCCCAGCAACGTGCGCGAGGTGCAGATCAGCGGCAGCCTGGCCTACCTGGCCGATGGCGAAATTGGCTTACAGATTGTAGATGTCACCAATCCGGCCGCGCCGCAATGGCGCGGCGCGTATGACACCTCCGGCTTCGCCACCAGCGTCAGCATCAGCGGCACGCTGGCCTATGTGGCTGACGGCCGCGCCGGTCTGCAGTTGATTGACGTGGCAAATCCCATCACGCCGAGCCTGGCCGGCGCCTTCAGCACGCAGCGCTCCGCTTCGAACGTTGTGGTGGTGGGCCAGATTGCCTATGTCACCGATCAAACCAGCGGACTGCAGATCCTGAACGTGACCAATCCCTCCGCGCCGCAACTGCTGGGAGCCTACACTATTCCGGGCTACGCCTACGGCGTCGCCGGCCGGGAACAGACCGTCTATGTCGCTGCGGGCTACAGCGGCCTGCAGGTGATGGACGTTCACGACCTCAACGCGCCGCGGCCCTTCGGCGCGTACAACACGCCGGCCATTGCGCGCAGCGTGGTGGTGAGCGGCAGTTTCGCTTATGTGGCCGACGACACCAGCGGGCTGCATATCATTGATGTCAGCAATGCGCCCACCATCACCTTGCGCGGCGCCATTGACACACCGGGCAGCGCGCAAGACGTCGCTATCTTCGGCGCCCTGGCCTTTGTGGCCGACGGTTACAGCGGCGGTCTGCAGGTGATTGATGTCAAGCGTCCCATGTTCCCGGCCCGCATCGGCTCACTCGACACGCCCGGCGACGCCGAGGCGATTCGCCTGCTCGACAACCTGGTTTACCTGGCCGACGGCGTCAGCGGGCTGATGATCATTGACATCAGCCATCCGGCCGCGCCCAGCGGCGTTGGCGCGGTGGACACACCGGGCTACGCGTTTGGCCTGGCGTTGACCCATTCTGTCAGCGGCGCGCCTACCGCCGCTGTGACCACCACCCTGGCCTACATCGCGGACGGCACCGGCGGTCTGCGCATCTTCGACGTCAGCAACCCGGCCGCCCCCACCGCGCTGGGCGCCTATACCCAGACGCAGGACGCCCACCATGTCGAAGTGTTGGGAACGATTGCCTACCTGGCCGACGCCGGCGCCGGCGTCCTGGTGCTCGATGTCAGCAACCCGGCCGCCCCCATCTTGCTCAGCGCCCTGGATACGCCAAGCTACGCGCGTGGGTTGTATCTGCAGGGCAATTTGCTCTACGTGGCCGATGGCGAGGGGGGGCTGCTCAGCGCCTACTCCAGCGATTATCCCACGTCACCTCAGCGCGTGCGTCTGCCGCTCGTTCCCTATCGGCTGCAGAACGTCCCCTTCCCGCCGTGAGCGTGCTCGACGTTCGAACAGCTATTGACTACATCTGTCAAACTACACCCGCGCAGAAGCGTTTCCAGGCCGACCGAACACTGTGTGGAGGATGTGAGGCGGAATTCATCCCAATCGAGGAGTTTGCATGAAGGACTCAGTTGCTTTGCCAGGTGCTACCTGGACCGCGCGCGCCGTCCCCCAGGCGCAACCGCGCCCCATCGTCGCCGCGTGGCTGTACACCCTGACGATCCTGATCGCATCAATGGTAGTGGTAGGCGGTTATGTCCGCTTGAGCCGTTCTGGCCTTTCGATTGTCGAGTGGAATGTCATCACAGGCGTGGCGCCGCCGCTGACCGAACAAGCCTGGCAAGAGGAATTTGCCAAGTACAAGCAGTCGCCCGAATATCAAAAGGTCAACATCGGCATGTCTTTGGACGAGTACAAGTCCATCTTCTATGTCGAGTATGTGCATCGGCTGATTGCGCGCCTGGTGGGATTGGTGTTGGCGCTGCCGCTGGCCTACTTCTTGCTGCGCGGGTTCATTCCCTGGCGTCAATCGGGCGCTTATCTCGCTATCGGTGTTCTGTTTCTCTTTCAGGCCTTCATGGGCTGGTTCATGGTCGCCAGCGGTCTGGTGGACCGCCCCAGCGTCAGTCATTATCGCCTGACCGCCCATCTACTCACGGCGTTGGTTGTGCTGGCCCTGTGCCTGTGGACGGCGCTTGGCCACACCTACCGTGACGCGATCGCGGCCGCTGGCGGTCGGGCGCGTATTGCCCCTATCGGCCTGGCGCTGATGGCCGTGGTGCTTCTGCAAATCACCTACGGCGGGCTCACCGCGGGTCTCAAGGCGGGCCATGTTTCCAACACGTGGCCGCTCATGTTTGGCTACCTGGTTCCGCCTGGGCTGCTGGCGCTGATCGAGCCGTGGTGGCGCAACCTGGTGGACAGTCCGGCCACGGTGCAGTTCATCCATCGTTGGTTGGCCTTTGTCGTGTTGATTCTTGCGTGGATCGTCTATCGGCGTGCGTCTGATAACGACAGCCTGCGTGGCGGGGTCCATCTCTTGATCGCCATCGTCAGTGTGCAGATTCTGCTCGGCGTCAGCGTTGTGCTCTTCGCCGTGGCGCTGCCGCTGGCGCTGCTGCACCAGGCGACGGGCATCGTCCTGTTTGCTGCCGCCGTTTTCATCGCCCACCGGCTGGCCTACGCACCGGTGGTCGAGATCATTCCCCGCGCCTGACCTGAGAGTTGCTTTGCCGTGCGATTTACCGGCGCTGGCAACGCCCCGCGCCACAGTTTGCTGGTGTACAGTCAACGAACGGCAAGCGGGTTGTGTGCGATTGACCGGCTGGCAACGCCCCGCGCCGCGCTGGCGCAACACGGCCAGCGCCAGCATCTGACGATAGATTACAACGCCCCTGACGTCAACAGGGCGCGCACCTGGGCGATAGCGCTGGCGGCAGTTTCACCCAAGAAGTGGCCCTGCACCTGGCCGCGCAGGGCCACGTTGCGGTTGAACGCCCGGCCGCCAAAACCAAACAGCGGTCGCGGGGTGGAAAGCGCCGCGACCACGTTGGTCACCTGCGCCAGCGCCTCGGCGGTTTCCTCGGTGGTGGCCGACAGGATGTCCATGGCCGGACGCAGCCGCTGCAGTTCGGCCAC
>JAYRVL010000846.1:0-6494 GCA_041918575.1 Anaerolineae bacterium
CGTGCTGCGCAGGGTGTTATCGGCGGCCAGGAGAGCAAAGATTGGCCCCGGCGGAGATCGCCGCACCAAGTTGACCGCGCTGTAGATCGTCTTGGCATGAACTGTGCCTTGCGAGCTTTTTCCTGCCAGTTCCTGGGCAAGCTGCCGAACCAGGCGGCTGAGCGGGACGCGATCATCCACCAGCTTCTGGCGGTAGGCATCCAGCGCGCCCACACTGACCTCGGCAACGGTCAGATGTTCATCGTAGTCGCAGTTGAACGGTTGCTTTTGCAGTGAAAAGGCCAGTTCGCCGTCTCGAATCTCAGCCGTGCGCGCCCATTCGCGGCGCGGGCGCCGAGGCCGGAAATCCACCACATATTCGAGCGGCTCGCGTGTGCGCTCCAGCGTGATGATGGCCCCCACCGGCAGCTTGTGCTGTTCGAACCAGCCGCTCAGGCCGGCGATGTAACGCCCTTGGTGACAAACGAAGGCCGCAAAGCGCGCACCCCAGCGCCCATCAATCAGGGTGATCATGGTGCTGCGACCGAGACCGCGTGGGAAGAACCCTTGTGCGCGGCCGCTCAAGGGCAGGGTGCCTGAGCGCAGGTGGGGGTAGATCAGGTTGAGGGTTACGGTCGGCACTGCCATCGGCGTGTCCACGCTGATGCTGTCGGTTGACCATTCATCGTCTAGTTCCCACTCTTGTTGCAGCATCTCCACACCCAGGACTAGACGATCGTACGGAATCGGCTCATAGCGCAGGAGGCTTGGAGTCTGCCGAACTTCGGACGGTTGCAAGCGGCGCAGATACCAGGACGGTTCGGCTCCGCTGCCCACATCATCGAAGCGCTCATCCCAGCGCAGGGCCACGTTGGTTGAAAAGCGGCGCAGCAACTCCGGCGCCTCGGTTGGCAGGCCCATTTCGGTCAGCAGCGTCGTCGTGGTGATCGGCTGGCCCTTCATCTCGATCAACGCCTCGGCGATGTTGAGGTGGCCCACGTGGACCTCAACCAGCGAGTCACGTATCAGCCATTGATCCCCGTCTTGCACGAAGGCCGGTTGGGCGCTGACGCGCAGTTGTTCAACCAGCGCGCTGCGCACGCCGCCGCCGTATTGACTGAAAAGCTCTCGCGGCGTCTGCAGACGCTCGCCGGTCTCCGCGGTGTCGGCATTGGTGCGGTTGAGGCGATGACTGGTCTTCAGACTGCCGGCAAATTCACGCGGCGCTGTCTCTTTTTCCAGCATCACCTGGATGACATCGAACTCACCGTGCTCGGTATTGACTCCTTTGCGTATCCCGGAGACTGTTCCCAGGGTGTAGTCGAAGGCAGGAAAAATCAACTGCTGGCCCACGCTATACGTCTTGCTGGGCTGATAAATCTCTCCCTTGCTCAACTCGCTGCGGATTCTGCTCTCTTCGCGTTGGCACCGATATTCGATGAGCGCCAGCGTGATGGTTTCGGAGCTTTGCGGAGTCTCTTTCTCCAGGAGATAGTTTCCGAGGTACTCCAAATCATCGAAGTTGATCTTGAACGGTTCACGCCAATAGGCGGCAGTCTGCGTATTACGACGAATCACCCCGTCTATCCTCCTCTGTGTAGTTTCATCGCGACCATCTGTGGTGGTTCCTATGGTTTCTATGGTTTCTAATGCAAATCTTCACAATTTTAGCAGTTTGCTGCGCCTTTGACAAATGCGTGTAGAGGTCTTTGTCAACCATCCTGTCCGTTGGTATAATGCAGACGCGGCGCACAGCTTCACAGGGAGGCTGTGTCTGCTCCTCGTGTGCTCGTCTGAGCCAGGGGAACCTTGTTGAGATGTGGAGTTTCTTCATGCAATCGCTCGATCCCGATGAAAGGTCCGACGCGCACCAGAATTGGACGGCTCCCGCCAACCAGGACGATGCGCATGATGCCGAGGAATGGCCCGATGCGCCGGTTTTTGGCGAAGAAGGCGCGCCGCGTCGCCTTGGCCTCTTGGCCTGGGTGGCCGGCGGCGTTATTTTGGCCCTGATTGCCCTGGCGCTGCTCTGGGGCATCACCGGCATTGGCCGTGTGGAGCCAACCGCCACTCCTACCGCCACCCTGGTCACTGTTTTTCGCGCCGCGGCTACCTCCACGCCCCTGGCCGGCGCTGTCATCACACCAACGGCCAGCCTGCCCGTCATCAGCACTGAGGCCGCGCCCACTCCCGCGCCGGTCGTCCCCGCCCAAATTCGCGTGGGCGGCCAGGTGCGCATCGTCAACGCAGATCCGGAAGGGATCAGCGTTCGTTACGGTCCCGGCCAGAACAACCAGATCAGAACAATCCTACACGACGGTGTGGAACTGACGGTCATGGAGCCGCCCGCCGGCTACACCGATCCCTATCCCACCACCGCGGACGGCTTCACCTGGTGGCGCATCCGCATGGCTGACGGCGCCATTGGTTGGATGGCTTCCAACTGGCTGCAGCCGATCAACTGAGCTGAGTACGATCATGGATCTGACGCAAAGAGCCGCCGCCCTACGCCAGGCGCTGAATTATCACGGCTATCTCTACCACGTGCTGGACGCGCCGCAGATTAGCGACGCGGAATATGACGCGCTGTTGAACGAACTGCGACGCCTGGAGGCTGATCACCCAGAGCTTCAGGCCGCGGATTCACCCACGCAGCGGCTGGGTGGCTGGGTGGCCGATCGCTTTGTCAAGGTGCGCCATCCGCAGCCGATGCTCAGCCTGAGCAATGCCTTCAATCCCGGCGAACTGCGCGCCTGGCGCGACCGCACCCTGCGCTTGCTGTCGCCTGAGGTGGGCCAAACGCTCAACTATGTGGTTGAGCCGAAGATTGACGGCCTGACCGTGGTGCTGCACTACGAAAACGGCCGCTTCGTCCTGGGCGCCACGCGCGGCGATGGCCAGGAGGGCGAGGACATCACGGCCAATTTGCGCACCGTGCGCGGCCTGCCGTTGACCATTCCGCTGACAGGCGATCAACCGCCGCCCGCTCGCCTGGTGGCGCGCGGGGAAGCCTACGTCAACGTGGCTGATTTCGAGCGGTTCAATGAACTGAGCGCCAGCCAAGAGGGACGCACCTATGCCAACCCGCGTAACTTCGCGGCCGGCTCCCTGCGCCAGCTTGACTCCACGGTCAGCGCCCAGCGCCCGCTGCGCCTGTGGGCCTACCAGGTGGTGACGCTCGAAGGCGCGCCCGCGCCGGCAACCCAGTGGGACGCGCTGATCTTTCTGCGCAGCCTGGGTTTCCCGGTCATCCCCCTGGGTGAGCAAATTCACCTCTTCGATGACTTCGACGCGCTGGTGGATTACGTGGCGGCGTGGGAAGATCAGCGCCTGGCGCTGCCTTTCGAAACTGATGGCCTGGTCATCAAGATCAACCAGGCGACGCTGTATGAAGAGCTGGGCTTCGTGGGCAAGGAACCGCGCTGGGCCACCGCCTACAAATACCCGGCGCATGAAGTCATCACGCGCCTGCTCGACATTCAGGTCAATGTAGGCCGCACCGGCTCGATCAACCCCTTTGCCGTCCTGGAACCGGCGGCCGTGGGCGGCGTGATCGTGCGCAACGCCACACTGCACAACGCCGATTACGTGGCGGAATTGGACCTGCGCATCGGCGATCGCGTCGCGATCAAGCGTGCGGGCGAGGTCATCCCCCAGGTGCTGCGCGCCTTGCCAGAGCTGCGCGACGGCTCCGAACGGGTTTGGACCATGCCGACGCACTGCCCGGTCTGCGCTGAGCCGATTCAGCGCACGGCCGGCGAAGTGGCCTACTACTGCGTCAACAGCGCGTGCCCGGCGCAGTTGGTGCGCGGCATCGAGCACTTCGTCTCGCGCGGCGCGATGGACATCGAAGGCTTTGGCATTCGCCAGGCTGAGCTGTTCGTCCAGGTGGGCTTCATCACCGACCTGGCCGGCATCTATTACCTGCACGAGCGCAAGGACGAGCTGTTGGCCCTGGAAGGCTTTGGCGAGAAGAAGGTCGCCAATCTCCTCAGCGCCATCGAGGCCTCGAAGGAACGCTCCTTGGCCCGGCTGCTCACCGCGCTGGGCATTCGCGGGGTAGGCGCGGTGGTCGCGGAAACCCTCGCCGGCCGCTTCGGCAGCATCGAAGCGCTGCTCAAGGCCACCCTGGACGACTTGAGCCAGGTTGACGGCATCGGGCCGGTGCTGGCGGGCAGCCTTGTGGATTGGTTCAGCCATGCGCCCAATCAGCGGTTGATCGAGCGCCTGCGCCGCGCGGGCGTGCGCCTGGCTTCAGCGGCAGCCGCGGCGCTTGGCCCACAGCCGCTGGCCGGCCTGACCTTTGTCATCACCGGCGCGCTGGAAGGAATGAGCCGCGAGGAGGCCAAAGCCCTGATCGAGACGCACGGGGGCAAGGTGACCGATGCTGTGAGCAAGAAAACGAACTATCTGCTGTTGGGCGCCAACCCCGGCAGCAAGGCAGCCAAAGCGGCCAGCCTGGGCGTCTCCTCGATCAGCCTGGACGACTTGCGGCGGCTGTTGAACCTTTGAGCAAACCATCATGAAGAAAAACGAGGTGTCTGTGGCGAATTCTCATCCTCGCCTGAGTGAAGAGATCAGGCTTGAGGGCCATATCATTGATTCTTTGATCCTGCCGCGGGTGATGGATATCATCATGGACGCGGGCGGCAATTTCGACGTGCTCGAAGTGGACATAGGCACGCACAAACACGCGGTTAGCCTGGCGCGCATGAAGGTCTTTGCCGACGCGCAGGAACAGATGGATCACATTATCACCGCGCTGCAAGAGCTGGGCGCGCAGTTGGTCAACGGCGACGATGTCCATGTGGCGCCCGCGCCGACAGACGGCGCGCTGCCAGACACCTTCTATTCCACGACCAATCTGCCGACCGAGGTGCGCCTGAGCGGCCGCTGGCAGCCGGTCGCAGGCACGGAGATGGACCTGGTGGTGGTGATAGACCCAGACCAGGGCCGGGCGCGCAATGTGCCGATTGCGGAGATCAAAAAGGGCGACCTGGTGGTCGTTGGGCACAGCGGCATTCGCGTGCAGCCGCCGCAGCGCGAGCGCGAGCAGGAGGTCTTCAGCTTCATGCGCAATGAGGTTTCCTCCGAGCGGCCCAACAAGCTGGCGATTGCGCAGATTGCCCGCACCATGCGCCAGGTGCGGGAGGCCGGCCAGCGCATCTGCTTCGTGATTGGCCCGGCCATCATCCACAGCGGCGCGGGGCCGTACATGGAGCGGCTGATTCGCAACGGCTACGTGCAGGTGCTCTTCGGCGGCAACGCCATTGCGGTGCATGATGTCGAGTCGCAGCTCTTTGGCACCTCGCTAGGCATCAATTTGACCAACGGGCTGCCGACGCCGGGCGGCCACAGCCACCACATGCGCGCCATCAACGCTATGCGCCGCATCGGCTCGATCAAGCGTGCGGTAGAGATCGGTTTTCTGCGCAGCGGGCTGATGGCCGAAGCCTATCGCAGCGGCATCGAAGTGGTTCTGGCCGGCTCCGTGCGCGATGACGGCCCCATGCCCGATGTCGTCGGCGACATGGCGGAGGCGCAGCGCCAGATGCGCGCGGCGCTGCAAGGCGTGGAGATGTGCATCATGCTCGCCACCATGCTGCACTCGATTGCCACCGGCAACCTCCTTGCCAGCCATGTCAAGGTGGTGGCGGTGGACATCAACCCGGCGACTGTGACCAAGCTGGCGGACCGTGGCTCGTTCCAGGCGGTGGGTATCGTGACCGACGCGGAGCTTTTCTTGCGCGAGTTGGTCGAAGAGCTTGATTTGGCCGAATAGGGGACACCATCCGATGCTCGATCCGCTTTTTCATGGAAACGTTCATGGAAACGTTCATGGAAACGTCCATGGAAACGTTCATGGAAACGTTCATCCTGAAATGATTCATCATTCGGTTTTTGTGGCGCCGGGCGCGGTCATCATCGGCCAGGTGACGATCGGGCCGGAGTCGTCGGTCTGGTTTGGCTGCGTGCTGCGCGGGGATGTCAACAGCATCACCATCGGCGCGCAGTGCAACATCCAGGACGGCTGCATCCTGCACGTGGACCGCGACAAGCCGCTACGCCTGGGCGACCGCGTCAGCCTGGGGCACGGCGCCATCGTGCATGGATGCACGGTGGAGGACGATGTGCTGATCGGCATTCGCGCCACGGTGCTCAGCGGCGCGGTGATCGGCCGCGGTGCGTTGATTGGCGCGGGCGCGCTGGTGCCCGAAGGGATGGTGGCGCCGCCCCAATCGCTGGTGCTCGGCCTGCCCGCCAAAATCGTGGGGGAGGTCAGTTCGGATCAGGCCGCCATGATCCGCCGCATCGCGCAGTCCTACGTCAAGACGAGCCGCGCCTATCTGGCCGCCCTCGCCGCGCCCGCATCCCAGGTAACGCCAGCATGACTTCAGCGCCGAACGTTCCCATTGATATGACCGCTGATATGACTGCTGATATGGCTGCGCAGGCGCGCGGCCCGGCTGCGCAGGCGCGCGGCCCGGCTGCGCAGGCGCGCGGCCCGGCTGCGC
>JAYRVL010000847.1:0-1748 GCA_041918575.1 Anaerolineae bacterium
GAAAGATGTCGGCCGTAAAATCGTGCGAGCCGGCCGCGGAACCCGCGTTGACCACCACCAGATCATGGCCGGCCAGCGCGGCCAGCACCGCCGCCTTGATCTGATCGGCGTCATCGGGCAGCGGAGGCAGGCGCACGGCTTCAGCGCCCCACTCTGTCGCCATACCGGCCAAGACCAGCGAGTTGTACTCGATCACATCGCCTGGCTTGAGCACGCTGCCCGGCGGCGTCAGTTCGCTGCCGGTCGGCTGAATGGCGACACGCGGCCGCCGGCGCACGAACACCTGGGTATGCCCGCAGCCCGCCACTGCGCCCAGGTCCTGCGGCCGCAGGCGATGGTTGGCCGGCAGCACCAGTTCTCCGGCCACCATGTCTTCGCCCATGGGGCGCACATGCTGCCAGGGCGCCACGGCCGCCAGGATGGCAATGGCCGCGCCCGCGTCCAGGACATGAACCTGCTCGATCATCACCACCGCATCGAAGCCGGGCGGGATGGCGTTGCCGGTGTCCACGTAAACGGCCTGGTCGGGCACTTGCAGGCGCCGCGGCGCGGTTTCCAGGGTGCCCAGGGTCTCCGCGGCGCGCACCGCGTAGCCATCCATGGCCGCGGCGTGATAGTGCGGCGCGGAGGTCAGCGCCCACACCGGCTCCGCGGTCACGCGACCCAACGCCTGCGCCAGGGGCGCCCATTCACCGGGCAAGGGGCGATCCAGCCCGGCCGCGGAGAGCGCGCGCTGCCAGCGGTCAACGGCTTCTTCCAGGCTGATATCTTCCAGGTAGATGTTGCGAGACAAGACAGCGGCTCCTTTTGGTAAATCGAATCGGATGCGGCTGATTGTACCACGCTCACACCAAGACACCAAGAAGGATTCTCGGCTTCCTTTGTGTTCTTGGTGTCTTGGTGTGGAAAATCTTTGCTGACTCACACGAAGACACCAAGAAGGATTCTCTGCTTCCTTTGTGTTCTTGGTGTCTTGGTGTGGAAAATCTTTGCTTTGTTTTCAGTCTTTGCAAATCAGATTGAAAAAACACAAAAGCGATTCTTGACAAATCAATCCGTTTGTGATATTATTCAATCAGATTGAACAAGTGATAAACGCATATTTTTCATTGAGTGATTGAAACGGAAGGAGAAAGGGATGTACAGAGCACCACATGCCTGTCCGGTATGCGCGGCTGAACTGCAAACGACGCGGCTAAGTTGTCCCACGTGTGGAACGGCCGTGGAGGGGCGTTTCGAGCGCAGCGGGCTGGAGAAGTTGAGCAGCGAGCAGGTACACTTCGTAGAGGTGTTTCTGCGCAACGAGGGCAAGATCACCTGGGTGGCAGAGGAGTTGAAGCTCACCTACCCGGCGGCGCGTGCCCAGTTGATGGACATTGTGACGGCGTTGGGCGTCAAGCCGGCGCCGCGGGCCGCGCAGAGCAGTGAGCGGCAGGAGGTTCTGCGCAAGTTGGCGGCGGGCGAGTTGAGCGCCGAAGAAGCCCTGCAGCAGATCAATCGTGGATAGAACCTGTCGGGAACAAGCAGAGCAGTCATAAGGAGTGAATGAAATGTCAGACCGTTTCGAGTTTTCCCTGCCAGAGGGAATCAGTCAGTTGACGATCTATGCCAACGATGAGTTGGCGGTGCGCGGCAGCGAGCGGCGCAATCTCAGCGTGGTGTGCGATGAGAAGCCGATTCTGGAGACCACCGACGCCGGGGTCGTGCTGCGCCTGGCCGAAGATGCCGAGGTCGAGGCGCCCGCGCAC
>JAYRVL010000848.1:0-3705 GCA_041918575.1 Anaerolineae bacterium
ATAGGCAATGGTCTTGCCTGTCAATTCAGGATAGGTCTGATCGAACCAGGTGGCGTCCGGGTGCATGTAGGCGTCGAAGGCGCTCATCACCCGGTCGTACAACGCGGTGTAACCGTCATCGCGCACGGCTCGATTGAGACTCTCCTGACTGACCTCACGCAGGAATTTGACAGGATTGTGCGCGAGGTTGTCCCACAAAGAGACGTTCAGGGTGGAAAAAAGGGCCTGGGCGTCAGGATTCCAACTCCACCACAGATTGTAGGCCAGTTCATGCAGGCGCTGAATACGCTCTGGGATGTGGGGAAACACGGAAAGGGTTCCAAGAATGTTCACAACAAAAAAGCTCCTTTTCAATGCTGCGGGTTCACAGAGGATCAAAGCCATGCAGCGGGACCGTGACCCAACAAATACAGTGTAGACAGGATAGCACAACTTGTCAAGCTGGTTGACATGCGCGGAAGCGTCTTTGCGTCGCCAGGAATTCCAAACAAGGTCAAATGTAAGCGTTGATCGGACCTGGATTGGAGGCTTCAACCGGTTTCTTGGCCAGCAAAGTCGCAAACTGCGCCGGCTAAAGCCTCGATTCCGGTCACATTTGGAATTCCTGTTGCGTCGCACCTTTGTTCGCATTTTCGGCCTGTTTGTGGTAAAATGGGCCGGTGAAAAGCGAAACAACTCCAACGCCCGGCGTCATTGACAGCCTTACTGCCGGCTTCCGAATTCTGGCCCGCGCGCCGTGGCTCATTCTCATACCGGCGCTGCTCGAGGTGGCGCTCTGGCTCGGTCCTCAGCTATCGGTGCGATCCTTGATGACACCCCTGGCCGCCGCCGTGCAAGCGCCGCCCGGCGCGCCTCTGACCGGTGAATACCAGGAGGCGGTGGAGGCCAGCCGTCAGTTGCTCACCGATTTCGGCGATCATTTCAACCTGTTGTCGGTCCTGGCCAACGGTCTGCTGGGGATGCCCAGCCTGGCCGGCGACATCGGTTCGAGTAATCCAAGCCCCGTGAGTCAAACAGACCGCTTCGATTTGCCCACGTTTGGCTCGTTGGTCATCTGGTTCATGGCCCTGGTGATTCTCAGCGTCGTCATCGCTGCGGTCTACCTGGCGCTGATCGCGCAGGTGATGCGCCCTACGCCGTGGCGGTTCTCTGCCGTGGCGCGTAGCTCGGTGGTTGCGGCGGGACGCCTGCTGGCCTTCACCCTGTTGCTTGGTTTGCTCCTGACGCTCGCCAGCATCCCGCTGGCGCTGTTTGCCGGCGCGCTGACGCTGGCGGGCGGCGCGGCCGGCGCCCTACTCGCAGTATCCGCGGTCGTGTTTTTTGGCTGGTGGATTCGCCTGGGTTTGACCTTCATAGCGCCCGCGCTGGTTTTGGATGAAGTCAATCTGCGCCAGGGCGTCTGGCGCAGCGTCAGCCTGGCCGCGCGCAACCTGTTGAGCACCATGGGCCTGGTCATTGTCGTGAACCTGGTCGGCGCGGGGTTCGGCCTGGTGTGGCAGCGTCTGGCCAGCGGATCGCTTGGAATGGTCTTCAGCATCCTGGGCAATGCCGTGCTCGGCACAGGGCTGCTGATAGGAGTGTTCGTTTTTTATCGCGATCATACCAATGTTGAGTTTGCAGGACACTGATTCCGTGCAAATGGAGATACGAAATGGCAGGAAAACAAAACGGGACAAACGGCGGCCGGCCTGAGATGCAGTACGAGGCCAGCGACATTCAGGTTCTGGAGGGGTTGGAGGCCGTTCGTCGTCGTCCAGGCATGTACATCGGCGGCACGGACAGCAAGGCGCTGCACCACATGGTGTATGAAGTCACCGACAACGCGGTGGATGAGGCCATGGCCGGCTACTGCACGCATATCGAGGTGGTCATTCATCCCGGTGAAAGCGTCAGCGTCATTGACAATGGCCGCGGGATTCCGGTAGGCATTCAACCACAAACCGGCCAGCCGGCGGTCACCGTAGTGCTAACCAAACTGCACGCCGGCAGTAAGTTCGGCGGCGGCGGGTACAAGGTGTCGGGCGGCCTACACGGCGTCGGCGTCTCGGCCGTCAACGCCTTGTCGGAGTGGCTGGAAGTACGCGTGCGTCGTCACGGCCATATCTATTTCCAACGTTTCGAGCGCGGCGTTCCTGTCAGTGCGTTGACAATCATCGGCGATGTACCCGAAGACGAGACCGGTACGATCATCACCTTTCTGCGCGATCCAACCATCTTCGAGGTCCTGGAATACCGCTATGAGACGCTCCTGCAGCGCTTCCGTGAGATGGCGTTCCTCAATCGCGGGCTGAAGATCACCTTCACCGATGAACGCGCCGCGTTCGACAAACAGGGCCAGCAGATCGCCTATCCCCACGCTACCACCTTCTACTTCGAGGGCGGCGTCAACAGCTTCGTGCGTTACCTGAACAAGAACCGCGTGGTGCTGCACGAGCCGATCTATGCGCAGAAGGAGATGGAAGGCACGCAGGTCGAAGTCGCAGTGCAGTACACCGACGGCTACAACGAGTCGAGCTACAGCTTTGCCAACACCATCAACACCCCGGATGGCGGCAGCCACATGACCGGCCTGCGCTCGGCGCTGACGCGGTCGCTCAACGACTACGCGCGCAAGATCGGCTTCATCAAAGACGGGGACGCCAGCTTCACAGGGGAAGATACCAAAGAAGGGCTGACCGCCATCGTCAGCGTCAAATTGCCCGATCCGCAGTTCGAAAGCCAGACGAAAGTCAAGCTGCTGAACGCGGAGGTGCGCGGCCAGGTGGAGTCGGCCGTGACCGAGGCGATGAACGCGTGGATGGAGCAGTTCCCCAAAGAGGCGAAGGCGATCGTGGAGAAGTGCCGTACGTCCGCGCGCGCGCGCGAAGCGGCGCGCGCGGCGCGTGACCTGGTCTTCCGCAAGAGCGCGCTGGAGAGCATGACCCTTCCCGGCAAACTGGCCGACTGCTCCGAACGCGATCCGAGTAAGGCAGAGATCTATATCGTAGAGGGAGATTCCGCGGGAGGCTGTTTTGCGGGAGAGACGCAGATTGCGCTGGCAGATGGGCGAGCCTTGAGTCTCAAGGAGATTGTTGCCGAGCACCAGGCCGGTTTGAAGCATTTCTGTTACACGATACGCCATGACGGCAAAATTGGCTTAGAGCAGATCGTCAATCCCCGCATGACGAAGGCTAACGCGGAAGTCATCCGCGTCACGCTCGATAATGGGGAAACGATTGTCTGCACGCCCGATCATTCATTCATGCTTCGAGACGGAAGCTTTAAGCCAGCACATTCTCTTTCGTGTGAAGACTCACTGATGCCGTTGTATCGTAAGCTTTCTAACATTACAGAGCCAGGAATCACTGTTAACAGTTACGAAATGGTATGGGATCCACGCTCGGTGAGTTGGATATTCACTCATATGCTGACCGATTGGTACAACCGTTGGATGGGCGTCTACAGCGTAGAAGATGGAGATCATTGTCATCACATTGATTTCAATCAACTCAACAATAACCCGACCAATCTCGTCCGTCTGCCAAGAGAACAGATTGACCTGGAAGCCTACCGTGAACATCGGCGATTGAGTCGCGACAAGTCGCTTTTGCGGTTTGATACGTTTTGCCAGCGATACTTCGACGGGAATCCGGCGCGTGCTATTGAGTCTGTTGCAAACTACAATAACAGGATCACGACGATCGAGCGGATGGCAGAGCGGGTGGA
>JAYRVL010000849.1:0-1654 GCA_041918575.1 Anaerolineae bacterium
ACGGCCGGCCGCTTCGGCGCGGGCGGCCGCGGCCAGGCGCAGCGCCAGCGCAGGATCATCCAGTACGCGGCGCAGATTGGCCGCCAGGCTGGCAATGTCCGCGGCCGGCGAAAGCAGACCGGTGCGCCCGTGCTCGATCATGTCGGGCACGCCGCCCACGGCCGTGGCCACGACCGGGCAGCCGGCCGCCATGGCCTCGGCGATGGTGACGGGCGCGGTCTCTTGATGCGCGGCCAGGGCCACCGCGGTGCAGCGCGTTAGTTCGGCGCGCATGGCCGCGGTGGACAGGCTGCCCAGGAAATGCACGCGGCCGGTCAGGCCATGCGCCTGCACGGCCTGCACGCAGGCTGCGCCATACGCCGGCTCTGCGCCCATCTCGCCGGCCAGGCGTAGTTCGACGCGCTCATCGGCTGCGGCCAACTGCGCAAAGGCATGAATGAGGTCCAGGATGCCCTTGCGGCCGATGATGCGGCCGGGACAGAGGAGGCTGGCCGGCGCGGGCGTGCGCGACAGGTCGAAAAAGGCGGCGTTGACCGGGTTTTCGATGGCGGTGATGCGGCCGCGCCGCGCCAGCCAGGGGAATTCACGCAGCAGATAGGGGCTGATGACGATGATGTTCTGCGCTCGGCCCAGGCTGTAGCGCTCGTAGATGCGGTCGAAGGTCCAGCGCAGCCGTGTGCCGGGGCTGCCGCCCTGGCTGGCCAGTCGCGCCTCCTGCGCCACGACGCCGTGAATGGTGACGACGGCGGGCAGGCCGCTGGAGAGCGCGGCGTCCACGTTGGCGCCGGCGCTGTGCGCATGCACCACGTCGGGCGCGACGCTGCGGATGGCCCTGCGCAGCCACCACCAATCGGTGCGCAGCAGGAACAGGCGGCCCAGACGCATTTCCGGGACGCGATGCACCATGACCCGACCGTGCTGCTCCTGCGTGATCTGGCTGACGGCCGGGCTGCCGCTGAGCACATGCACTTCCATGCCCGGCAGGTCGGCCAGTTCCCGGCCCAGGGTGACGACAACCGCCTCGACGCCGCCGACGATACGCGTGGGGTCGGCCGGGTATGGGCCTAGCATGGCGACGCGGCAGGGCGCGGCGTCAGGCGCGGGCGACGGCATGTTCGGCCTGTGCATAGATGGCTCCCGTGAAGAAGTAGAACATCAGGCTGGTCAGCGTGCCGGTGGCGACATCGTAGGTCAGGCTGGTGCTGACCATGATGAGCAGGGCGGCCCAGCCACCGGCGATCAGGCGCTGCGCTGACCGGCCGTGGGCGCTGTCCGGCGGAATGCGGCGGCCCAAGCGCCAGAGATCGAACGCGATGACGGCAAAGCTGAGCAGGTAGGGGATCAGGGCCAGCAGGCCGCCGGAGGTCAGGACGAAAAGGTAGGAGTTGTGCGGCGCGGGCACGTACTTGGCGATGCGCGGCAGCAGGCCCTGGTCGAGCGCGGCCAGGCCAAAGCTGTTGTAGCCGATGCCGAAGAGCGGGTTCTGCCTCCAGAGGGTGAGCGCCACATTGACGTTGTTCAGGCGGTCCTCGATCGAGGCCTCGTCAGTCAGCCGTTCTTGGATGACCGGCTGCTGGCTGAGGAGCGGCCAGACCAGGACGCCGATCAGCGCCAGCGCGATGAGCGTTGGCAGCACGATGCGGCGCAGGCGGCC
>JAYRVL010000850.1:0-3417 GCA_041918575.1 Anaerolineae bacterium
ATCGACTATTTGATGCGCGCCGAACGCGCCAAAACGATTGAGATCGCCAGGTATTTGGAAGTAACGGATACGACGATCCGTACTCACCTGATGATCCTGCTGGGCAAGGGCATAGTTCGCAGGCTGGACAATTTTGAATGGGAGCTGGTATGAGCCAATACAGCGGAATCTCGCGCAACACAATCAGCAAGATCCTGCGCCGCATTAAGGGTCGCGGCGGTGCTGAAAAGTTCCGCTGGTCATCGACCGAAAAGTATCTCCGCTGGAAGCTCGTAAAATGAACGATGCCAAGGAGCAACTGAAGGCCAGGTACTGTGGATCATGTGCCCACCTGGCGCGCATCTTCGGCATGTCCGTCTGATCGGCCTGGGATGTTTCACTGAAGCGCGAGGAATGGCGGGCGCTGCGGTGCCAGGAATGTCTGAATCACGGAGCCAATAACGATCAAGGAGAAGATTGAAATGAACGCACCAGATAGGGACGCTTGGCTTGCGGCAAGGAAGGCGGGGATCGGGGGTAGTGACATCGCCGCAATACTTGGCCTGTCACCGTGGAGAAGCCCGGTCGACGTATGGTTGGACAAGACCGGTCAGACCAGCGATGTACCTGAGAACGAGGCCATGTTTTGGGGAACCGTACTTGAGGATGTGGTGGCCAAACACTACTCGGCCACCAGCGGGAACCGGGTGCAGCGGATTGGCCAGATGATGCGCCACCCAACCCATGAATGGATGCTCGGGAACATCGACAGGGCAATTGTGACACCAGGGAGCCGAGCCCGTTTTGATGGAGGGAAACTGCTCGGCGCCGATGGCCTGCTGGAATGCAAGACCGCCAGTTCCTACAAAGCCGGAGAGTGGGGTTCCGACGGCGACGACGACGCAGTACCAACCCACTACGCAGCGCAATGCTTCTGGTACATGGGGGTAACTGGTGCGGAGTGGTGCGACATCGCTGTGCTGATTGGTGGGCAGAAGTACTTGTCGAAGCGCATCGAGCGCGACCAGTCCGTCATCGACACTATGATCGAGCGCGCAGAGGAATTTTGGCTTCGCCATGTGCAGGAGGGCATTGCACCGGAGCCGCGCGACGCCGGCGACGCCATTGCACTGTACCCGAGAGACTTTGGCACGCAGATCGTAGCCACCGAGAAGATCCTGCGTCTCCTTGGGCGCGCACAGGAATTGAAGGCGCAGATTTCCGAGTTTGAATTGGAGCTTGATGGAAACCGGAAGCAGAACGTAATCGGCGTCATGGACGAACTCAAGTCGGCGATGGGCGGCGCGTCAGAAATAACCCTGGCAGGGCAAACGCTGGCCACATGGCGGGCCGCAAAAGACACGCAGAAAACAGACTGGAAGGCGGTCGCCGAGGCCGTTGGAGCAACGCCAGAAATCATCTCGGCCAACACGATAACCGCGCCGGGTTCTCGGCGCTTCTTGATAAAGGGGTAGCACCATGGCCGTATCAGCACTCAAGGCAGCAACCACCGGCAAGGCCGTCACAGCAAAGCCGACCACGATCCATGGCTTCATGGAAACCTACAAGGCCGAGATAGCCCGCGCCCTTCCGAAGCACATGACGGCCGACCGCATGGCGCGCATCGCCCTGACCGAATTCCGCAAGACTCCGGCCCTTATGAAGTGTGACCCGGCAACACTGTTCGGCGCAGTCATCCAATGCTCGCAGCTTGGTCTTGAGCCTGGCGGGACAATGGGCCACGCCTATCTGATCCCGTTCGAGAACCGCAAGAAGGGCACGACCGACGTGCAGTTCATTCTTGGTTATCGCGGCATGCTAGATCTTGCACGCCGCTCCGGGCAGATCGTCAGCATCAGCGCCCGCGATGTCTGCGCAAATGACAAATTCAGCTATCGCTATGGCATTGACGAAACGATAGAGCACATCCCTTCTGATGGAGATCGCGGCGAACTGACGCACGTCTACGCGGTGGCGAAGCTCAAGGACGGTGGCGTGCAGTTTGAAGTCCTGACGCGCGCACAGATCGAGGAGATCCGCGCAGGCAGCCAGGGCTACAAGACGGCAATCAAGTTCAACAAGACAGATTCGCCATGGATTGCGCATTTCACGGAGATGGCCAAGAAAACGGCCATCCGCCGACTGTTCAAGTATTTGCCGGTAAGCATTGAGATTCAACGCGCAGTAGGGCTTGACGAGGCTGGAGAAGACGGCCTGAGCCAAGACAACGGATTCGTGATCGACGGAGTTTCACAGGAGGTTCAGGAAGACTCAGCCGCCACAGAAACAACCGACCCTGAAACAGGAGAGATCAAGCCGGAGAATGGCGGCTTCACCGACGAAGAGATCGCGGCCATCAAGGCGCAAGAGATGGAAGAGGCCGGCGCAAGGGCAAGCTGTCGGTAGTGGTGTACCCGGTGGACAAGTGGGTACTGATGATGCTGGCAGCGACCGGAGCGCAGAACGTGCGGAACCTCGGCGACGTGAAGTGGTGCGCGACGGAGGACGGATCCCAAGGCAAAGGAACGGGGCGGCACATCGCATGTTTCGTGCTGACCCATAACGGCTGAAATAACCGGCGTGCCGGCATTATCGGCACGTCCGGGTTGATTGATGAGTTAGGTTTCTGTGCTACAATAATTACACTATTAACCAACGCCACGGAGGCGAACATGAACACCACTACCACGATGTACCAGAACTCGATGGCTCGCTGCGGCGGGAAAGTTGAGGTTACGCTGTACGCCAATTCGCTGTGCCAGCACAAGATGATTGCGCAGGCTGATCGGTATGGGTTCCCGGTGCGCTTCGGGAATGCGCCGTTCAGCGCCGCGACCGAAGCGCAACGCGATGCCATCGATTCGGTTGGGTCCACCAGCGAGTGGCTGTACTACCCGGACAAGCTGGGTAAGGAGTTGGCGAAGCGCGGTATCTCCACAACTATTTACGCGCACAGCGGTCGGGTGTACGAAGATGGCATCGCCCAGCAGTAAGCCAAAGAAGCCCGGCCGTCCTGTACTGCCGCCAGAACAGGCGCAGACGGCCATGATCCGGGAGCGGGTGACGCCAGCGCAGCGGCAGGAATACGAAGCAAAGGGCGGGAAGGTGTGGCTTGTGGCCGCGCTGAGCCGCAAGCGGAAGTGAAGAAACCTAACAGATATTAGAGCGCTATTGATACGGATAGGTAAAAATGACATTTGAAGAATTTTGGCAGCGGCAGCAATACACCGACGACGCAGACGACAAGGATTTTGCGCGCGAAACATGGGAACTCTCGGCAGACCTTGAGCGCGAGCAGTGCGCCGTGATAGCTGACGAATACGCCACCAGTGCAGTGCTTGAGAATCCAGCGCAAGCGACCGCTGAAGCGATTGCTAAGACCATACGGATGCGCTCTAACGTACAAAGTGACCGGCGCTCCGCCACCACGGACGCCAC
>JAYRVL010000851.1:0-8447 GCA_041918575.1 Anaerolineae bacterium
AGATTGGAGATTGGAGACCGGAGATTGGGAATTGGAGACCGGAGATTGGGGACCGGAGACCGGAGATTGGAGATTGGAGGCCGGAGAAGTTGCGTCTTCCACAAACTCAATTTCTGATCTCTGATTTCTGACCTCTCCCCCCTGCATCAACCCTTGCGCATCGAGCTTGAACAGCCAGCGGCGAATCCAGCGCAGGCGTTTGTGGAAGGTGACCATGGCCACCGCGGCTTCCAGTTCCTGTGGGCTGAAGGTGCGCAGCGCCAGCAGCGCCGCGACGTAAACCAGCGCGCCAAGAGGAGCGGTGACGAACATCGTCCAATGGCTGAGCTGCGTGAGCAATGCCACTGTGACGATGCTGGCCAGGGCAATTTTGAGCGCCAGCAGGCCCGCCTCCCGTTTGTCCAGGTAGGGCAGCAGGGCCATCGTGCTGATGACGAACACGATGCCTTCGGAGAGCATGATGCCGTAGGCCACGCCCACCGCGGCAAATTGGGGCACCAGGTAGAACCAGGTCAGCGCCGCGCCAACGGCGAAACCAACGCCAAGCCCGATCGCGACGACCCACTGACGACCCACCGCCAGCAGCGCGGCTTCGTAGAACTGGTTGGAAAACGTGAAGAGAATGATCCAGCCAAAGACGGCCAGGATGGCGCTGGCGCCGGCCAACCCCTGCCCCAACACCAGGTCGGTGATCTGCGACGCCAGCGCGGTCATCAGCACGGCCAGCAGCAGGCTGAGCGCAACGAAGAGCTTGAGACTTTGGGCCAGGGTCTGCTTGAATTTTCGCGGCTGCAGGCGCGCCTGTTGGGAAAAAACCGGCAGAATGGCGCCGATGAGCGCGGACGGCACGATGCGCATCTGTTCCACCAGGCGGATGGGGCCGTAGAGCAGCCCGGCCGCCAGGTCGCCCTGCCCCGGCGCTTCGGCGTTGAGGATCGTGGTCAGCATGACGATGCCGCCGCGCCAGATGAAGCGACGCACGAACATGTTGAAGCCTAACGGGAACGACTCCTTGAGCAGGTAG
Source organism: Anaerolineae bacterium (assembly GCA_041918575.1). GTDB lineage: Bacteria > Chloroflexota > Anaerolineae > SSC4 > Amarolineaceae > Amarolinea. The sequence continues at coordinate 1,025 of JAYRVL010000851.1, forward strand.
CCCATGCTGCGCCAGTCGGCGCTGAAGGCTTCCTTGATGAAATACCTGCGGCTGAGATACCAGCCGGCCGCCAGGCGCAGCAGGTTGGCGACGAGGCGCGCCCCGAACAGCCCGGCCAATCCCCAGTCCAGCCCGATGGCGACGAAGGTCAGCAGAACGATCAGCCCTTGACCGAAGATCACCGTGAAGGCCTGGTACTGCATCCGCTGATAGGCGCGAAAGACGGCCGTGAAGACCTCGGTCAGGCTGGAGAAGACCTGGCCGAGCGCAAAGAGGAGAATGGCCCACCAGAGCTGCGGGTCGGAAGAATGGCCTTGGCCGGCCAGCAGCACCACCCCAATCATGACGATCGAAAGCAGCCAGCGCAAGGTCCACACGCCCGCCAGGTGTTGACGTGCGTTCGCCTGGTCGCTGGCCACCTCACGCACCAGCACGCGTGAATTGCTCAACTCCGTGAGCATGATGAACAGTTCGATGAACGAAATGACGTAGCCGTAGCGACCAAAGCCTGCCTGGCTCAAATAGCGCGCGGCCAGCGACAGAACGATGATGCTGAGCAGCGCTTCGATGACGTAGGCAATCAGCAGGTAGCCTGAATTGACGGCAATGCGCCGGGGGCGTTGATCCGTGACAGTCATTCTAATGTCAGAGCCTCATCCGGTAATGATGTTACAACAAACCTCAATTTGCTATAAGTTGAACCACAGCGCCGCCAGGTCGAGCAGGCCAAAACCGGCCATGAACCACAGACCGGCTCGCGGCAGGCGCCAGCGCTGGCTCCAGAAGCGCAGTCCACTCACCAGCAGAACCACCCAGGGCGCCAGCGCCGGCAGCAGATAGCGCCCCTGCGGCTGCCAGTCGAAGAACCACATCGGCGCGGTCGCCAGCGCAAACGACAGCGTGACCGCGGCCGCGCTCCAGCCGATGGCTGCGGCGGTCGCACGATGGGCGCAGCGCTGCCGCCACAGGCCGCCCAGGCCCAAGAGCGCCAGCAGACACACCAGCGCCAGGCCCACGTAAACCGGCAGCGGCAGCGGCGCCTGCAGCCAGCCAAAATTCCCCCAACAGCCGGGGAAGAGCAGGGCCAGGTAGAGCGCAATCTGCGCCGCGTTGGCCGGGCCGGCGTCCGCACTGGTCGCCCAAACGTCTTGCAGCGGCCGCAGGAGCGGCTGCGCCAGCAGATTGCCCCAGGTCACAGCCTGCTCGAAATCGCCGTTGACCAGGCCCGGTGCGCCCTGCACGCCCGCGTCATCCACCCACAGGGCGCCGGTTTCGTCCGGCGACGCGCCCGCGCCCGGCGCAATGCCCACCAGTACCTGGGTCGTGGTGATACTGAGGGTGCGCGTCACCGCCAGCCAGGTCCACGCGGCCGTCACGGGCGCGGCCAGTCGGTCGAGACCCGCATCATCTCTGATCGTCAGCCGGGCCACCTGCGCGCCGCTTGGGCTGCGCACCCAGGCCCCAAAGCGGATGGTTTGGCCGGCCAGGCGCTGCGCAGCAGGCAGCGCCTGCGTGATCCGGCCCCAGCCCGCCGCCGTGTCATCCGTCACGGTCAGCCCCCACGGGCCGCTGCGCGCGGCGGCCGGCGCCAAACCTGCGCCCCAGGGCTGTCCGCGGCCGCCCCAGGCCGCGGGCTGCCGGCTGGGCAGCAGCGCCAGCAGGCCCACCAGCACGGCCAGCCCGATCAAGCCGCGGCGCTGGCGCCGCGTGCCTTGCCAGCCGAACTGCCAGGCGATGGCGAGCAGCGCCAGGGGCAGACTGAACAGCGCGGTTTTCTTCAGCCAGGCGGTCAAGCCAGCCATGACCAGCAGCGCCAGCGCGGCGCGTCCGCGGGCATGATCTGCCAGCGCCAGGCGCAGCAGGCAGCCGAAGGTGACGGTCCCGCCCAGGACGGCCATGATGTCGTTGTTGACGCCGCCGGCCAGAAAGGCCAGCATGGGCAGGCCCGCCGCTGCGGCCGTTGCGGCCAGGCGGGCGCCGGGCGTCTCGCGCCAGAGCGGTCCGGTAGCCCACCACATCGCCAGCACGGTCATGACAAAAAACAACCCTGACGCCAGCCGCATCAGGCGAACCTGGACAGGCAGGGCCAGGGGCAAACGGCAAATCAGCGCCGGCAGCCAGTAATAGATGGGGGATTCATCGCCCACCTGCCGGCCTGCGTTGCGTAAGAACGGATCATCCGCAAAGCGATTGGGCAGAGGATCGGGCGTCGGCTGGCGCACCAGGCGCCAGAAATCGGCGTCGGCCAGCGCCGCAATCAAGCGCTGCTGCAGAGCCGGGTCGGCGTCGCCGGCGCGCAGGGCGTCGCCGGCGCGCAGGGCGTCGCCGGTGCGCAGGGCGCCGCGCTGCGCCAGCAAACAGGCCATTTCCACATGGGCCGGTTCATCGGGCGCCTGCCACAGCGGCGTGAGCAGGCCATAGGCCAGCGCGTGCAGCCCCGCCCAGATCAACAGCCAGCGCAGGGCCGGGTCAACCCGCGGCGCTGACACCAATCGCCTGCGGTCGCCGCGTGAACACGAATTCCCAGAGCAGCGCCAGCCAGACGCCGGCAATCAGGCCGGCCACGCCCGCGATGACCAGGCGCAGCAGGACCGACCAGGAACGGGAAGCCGTCTCGGCTGCGGCGCGCTCCAGGATTTCGACTGACAGCGGATCAATGGGCGTCTGGTACTCGATCTCGTGCAGTTGCCGCTGCACCGCCAGGTAGGGATCAGCCGCCAGGTTGCGCTGCTGGGTCAACCAGTAGAGCTGCGAATCCTCAGCGGCCAACTGGGCTTGCAGCTTCAGGACATCGCTGTTGAACCAGTTCACCGATTCTTGCAGGGTGACGGCCTCGGCTTGCAGCCGGGTTTTCCACGCGGCCAGGTCGCTGAAAGCCGGCGGCGCGCCTTGCAAATCGGCGCGCGCCTGCATGATGCCGTTCGCCAGCATCTCCCAGGCAATGGCGCCTGGCGCACGCTGACCGGCCTGCGCCTCGTCAATCTGGCTCAGCAGGCGCTTGACCGCGTCGAGCGCCACCCGGTAATCGGCCAGCAGGCCGGCGCGGGCGTCGAGTTCCTTTTGGTCTGGCTCCAGGCCGCCCGCCTCGAACGTTTCGGCGCTGCCCACCCCTTGTCCTGTTTGCGCCTTGAAGGCTTCGAGCGCCTGCTGGCTGCTGTCCACGCGGCTCTTGAACTCCTCGCCCAGCGCGGTGATCTCCTGGTACATCAAGTCTGTGCCGTACTGTTCGGCCACCACTTTTTGCAGGGCCTCGGCCCAGGCGTTGGCTAACTGCGCGGCCTCCGCGGCCGTTGGCCCGGACGCGTCCAACAGGATGCTGTCGGTGGATTCGGCGCGCAGGGTGACGCGCGCCAGCAGGTCGCTGTTCACGGTCAGGTTCAGTCCGGCCACGGCGCGTTCGGCCACGGTTTTGGTCTGGCCGAGCAGCATGAACTCACGGCGCCAATCGCGCCGGGTGTCAATGATGCGCTGGACGGCCGGGTCAATGTTCCATTGGAATTGGGGCACTCGCACACGGAGCACGGCGCGTGCCTGATAGGTGGGCGGCCGCAGCAGGCTGTAGGCCAGCGTGGCGCCAACGGTGGCAATGAGGATCAACGCAATCAACAACCCGCGGCGGCGCAGGGTCTGTAACAGATTCGCTAGATTCAGTTCTTGGGTCATGACTCACTCGATCGGGAACGATAGCCCGATAGATCGCGCTTCGATTTGGACGACCCCTGCGGGTCGCAACGCAGCAGCGATTATAGCACCCTGACAAAAATGGCGCAAAGTAAGGCGCAAAGTAAAGCGTGAAGTGTGAGGGATCTCCGGTCTCCAATCTCCGGCGTGATGCGTGAGTCTCACGCTTCACGTATCACGTCATCATAAACCCTTTCGATGACAGCGGCGGCGTGCGGCCAGGTGTAGTGCTGCATGGCGCGGGCGCGCAGGGCCGCGCCGCGCGCCTGCGCCGCGGGCAGGTCACTGAGCGCCTCGGTGATCGCCTGCGCCAGGGCTGCCACATCACCGGGCGGCGCGAAGAAACCGAGATCGCCCAGGTATTCGCGCTGCACGGGGGTGTCGAAGGCCACGACCGGCCGCGCACTCGCCATGTAGGTGAGCAACTTGCCGCTGCCCTCCGTGGCCGAGAGCTTGGGCGCGACCGCTACATCGCCCAGGACCACATGGCGCGGCGCGTCGGCAAACGGCACCATGCCGGTGAAGAGCACATCGGCGGCCAGGCCCAGGCGCTGCGCCTGGCGGCGGTAGTGCTCCACAAACGGGAAACCCATGATGAGGAAGAAGGGTCGGCCGGCCGCCAGGCTCGGCGCGGCCAGCAGTGTTCGGGCCGCGGCCAGGAGTAGATCAATGCCCTGGTAGGGCGCCAGCAACCCCAGGTAAACGATCAGTGGCCGATTGGGCGGCAGGCCGAGCTGGGCGCGCAGCGCGGCCAGTTCGTGCGCTGCAAACATGGACGCAGGGCGGAATTGGGCCGGATCCACACTGTCCGGAAGAGTCGTGACGCGGGCAGCGGGAACGCCGAAGGTAGAAATGAGCAGGTTGCGGGCGTGGTGCGAACTGGCGAGGATGGCGCCCGGCCGCTGATCAATCCAGCGCTCCAGGCGCCGCCAGGCAGGCAGCAGCGGTGAATTGGCCGCCAGGAAGCGATGATCGAGCATCTCGCCCACGAGGCTGCCCTGAAAATCGAACACGAGCGGCAGGCGCGTGCGTGCGGTGAGCAGCGCGCCCAGCAGCGCGCCTTCATGCAAATAGGCATGAACCAGGTGCGGCTGCCAGCGTCGGGCCGTCTGCCAGACTGTGTGCGCCAGGAGCAGATCGAGCGCCAGCTTGCGCCAGGAGGAGCCAATGGGCATTTCACGGCCGCGCGCGCCGGGGGGCCAGGACGGGCGCACGGTGCTCAAGCCGGCTACCTCACGGCCGCCCGGATAGGTGACGATGCGCACCTGGTGGCCGCGCGCCTGCAGCGCCTGGGCGTGGCCCCGGATGCGCACATGACACCCGTAGTCCGCAAAGAAGCCGGTGGGTGCGATCATCAGCACCCGATAAGGCGTTGTCGTGCCTGCGCTCCGCGCTCAGGCCTCGCGCCACAGATCACGGCGGAACTGCCACAGTTCACGAAACGCACGCAGAATGACGTGCAGTTTGGCGCCTGTGGGGTTGCCGGCTGTGCGCGGCAGGTGGCTGACGGGCACTTCCTTGATGCGGAACCCGGCGCGTTTGGTGCGCACCAGGAATTCGGCGCTGAAGGTGGCCCCGCGCGACTGGATTTGCGGACCCACCTTTTCGATTACTTCGCGGCGAAACAGCTTGAACGCGCAGTCAATGTCGCGCGCGGTGTAGCCGAAGAGGAGGGTCACCAGGGTGCTCCAACCTTTGCCAAACAGGACACGCAGCGGCGGATCGCGCCGCGGCGCGCGGTAGCCAACCACCATGTCGGCGTTGCCGATATACGGCAGCAGGCGGTCCAACTCCTCCAGTTTGAACTGGCGGTCGGAGTCGGTGAAGAAAACCAGGTCTTTGGTCGCGTTGGTGATGGCGGTGAAAACGGCGGCGCCGTAACCGCGGTTGACCGGGTGCTCCACCGGACGCAGTTCCGGGTAGGTTTGCGTCAGTTGTTGCAGCACCGCGCCGGTGCGGTCTTTACTTCCGTCGTTGGTCACGACGATTTCGAATTCATCCCCGCGGCCGCGCATCACACTGACGACATCCGCAATCATACCGGGCAGGTTTTGCTCTTCGTTATACGCAGGCATACAAACAGAAATACTAGGCACTGAATAAGAACTCCATTTTTTCTCAATCTCTCAATCTCAAGAGCCTTCGCGTCCTCGCGTCTTCGCGTTGAAAAATCCCCCTATTCAGCAGAATTAGCTTTTCTTAGGCGCCCGCTCATCTTCCCCGCGCAGTTGGCGGCCGCCCAGGCCCAACATGCGCATCCAGATGTTGGGGTGCGCGGGCAGCTCTGGCGTCTCCGCAGCGATCGTCGGTTTGGCGCGGTCGAGCATCCAGTCTCCCCGCACGGACAGGGCGCGGCTAAACGCTGCTTCCAGCGCGGCCGTTTCGCCGCCGGCAACCAGGCTGCGCCAGTCGTCCAACTGCTGGCTGAAGAGGTTCAGCCAGGACAGGACGCTGTCGCGATTGTGCGCGGCGACCTGCGCCAGCAGCGACGCGCTCTCCGCGCTCAGCCGCGTGGACGATTCGAACTGCGCGCCGGCCATTTTGGCCGCTTCTTTCCACGCGCCCTGGCGCGCCGTCGTCAGCAGGGCCGCGGCCAGGATGGCGGGCAGCGTTTCCACGCCCGCCAGCACGCCGTCATGCTCGGTCGCGTCCAGGTAAAGCACCGTTGCGCCCAGGCGTTCGGCCATGTCAGAAACCACCTGGACCGCGGCCGCGGCAGTCGTCGGCGAGACGGTCAGGCAGTAGGGGCGTTTGGCGAAGAGGGCAGCGGTCGCTTTGTAGAAATCGCCGCCGGATTCGGCGATGACCGGGTGACCGCCCACGAAGAACACCTGCTTTGGCAGCAGCTCGGCGGCCGCTTGCAGCACAGGCTGCTTGAGGCTGGCGGTGTCGGTGATTACGCAGCCTGGTTTCACGGCCTTAGCCAGGGTTGCCAGCGCGGGCCGAATCTCAGGCAAGGGCAGGTCGAGAATCACCAGGTCGGCGGCGGCCGCCGCCGAAACCAAGTTCGAGACGGTGCGAGCAACCCCCATGACCGTGCGTGCGTGGTCGGTCGCGGCCGCGTCTTTGTCGCAGCCAACGATGACAAACGGCTGCTGACCCTCGTTCTGTTTGAGGGCAAGGCCGATCGAGAGGCCGATCAACCCCAGACCGACGATGGCGACCTGGGGTGCAGCGGTTGGCGAAGAAGCGTTCGATGGTTCGATCATAATTCATCATCCACTTTCTGCAAAGCGAGCAGCCACGCAGCGCGCTGGGCGTCTGTGGCCGCTGAATGGTGCATGGGCGTCTGGTGGCGCTCGATGAGCCAGGCGGTTGTCGGGGAACAGCCGGCGGCCAGGGCCTGGGCCGCGCCCCGCGCGGCATGGTCGGCGATCACGTAAAAGGGGTGGCGCCAGTGACCGGGCGCCGCGGGTCGCGCCAGCCAGCGCAAGAGACGCCGGCCGGGCCGCGTCAGTTCGAGCAAAACCAGGGCCACGCGATGCCACAAGCGCAAATGACCGGCCTTGGCCGCGTCGTGCAGAAGCGCGGCCGCCAGCAGGTCGCGATCGGCCGGCAGCCGGTAGCCCTGGGCCTGTAAGGCATAGAGGACATTCAGGCTGTGCCGTTGGCCGGGCAGCGGCATGGCCGTGAACAACGCCCACGCCGGCGCCGGCAAAATTTCGCGCACGGTCTGCAGCTCCGACGGCGCCACCTGGGCTTGCAGCGCCGACCAAAACTGCGCGACCCGGTAGCGGGCGCG
>JAYRVL010000852.1:0-8648 GCA_041918575.1 Anaerolineae bacterium
GACCTATCGCCTGATCAAAGGCGAGGCGCCGGAGGGCGATTACGTGACGCCGATTGGCAAGGCGGACATCAAGCGGCCCGGTCGTGATCTGACCGTCATCGCCTATGGCCTGATGCTGCACGAGGCGCTGACCGCGGCCGAGATGGTTGCGCCCGAAGGCATCTCCGTGGAGGTGGTTGACCTGCGCACCCTGGCGCCGCTCGACAAACAGACGATCCTGGACTCGGTGAAAAAGACCAGCAAGGTGGTCATCGTGCATGAGGACAACAAGACGGGCGGCCTGGCCGGCGAGATCGCCGCGATCATCGCGGAAGAGGCCTTCGAGCACCTGGACGGCCCCATCATGCGGGTGTGCGCGCCCGATGTGCCCGGCGTGCCCTTCAGCCATCCGATGCAGGACTTTTTCATGCCCAACGCGGGCAAAATTGCCGCGGCCATTCGCCAGTTGGCAGCCTACTGAGCGCCGCGGGGAGAATCGAACATGGCAACCAAAATTTTGATGCCCCAACTGGGCGAGAGCGTTGTCGAAGGCACCGTCAGCCGCTGGCGCGTGCAGGTGGGCGACCAGGTCAAGCAGTACGATGTGCTGCTGGAAGTTTCGACCGACAAGGTGGACACCGAGATTCCTTCGCCTGTGGCCGGCACGGTGCTGAGCATCGTCGCGGCCGATGGCGAGACGGTCAAGGCGGGCAGCCTGATTGCGCTCATCGGCCAGCCGAGCGAGGAGATTGACGCTGCTGCGCCCGCGGCGCCGGCGGCCGGCCAAACGACCGCCGCGTCAGCAGAGTCGGCGCAGGCAGCGCCGGGCGCAGCAGACGCAGCGCGGCGTCTGTCGCCGGTCGTCGCTCGCATGGTTGCGGAACATGGCCTGGACGTGACGCAGATCAGAGGCGCCGGCCTGGGCGGTCGCGTGACCAAGAAGGATGTGCAGACCTTCCTGGAGCAGCGGCAGACGCCCGCTCCGCCGCCGCCCGGCCTCATGCCCTGGGAAACGCCCGGCAGCGGCGACCTGTTCAAGCCAACCGCACCCTGGTCCGCGCCAACCGGCGCGTCGTCTGCGCCGCCGGTAAGCGCGGCGCCTGCGCCGGCGTCGCCGCCCGCTGCCGGCCCGCGGCCCCCGGCGCCGACCGCCAGGGCCGGCGCGGCCAGTGGGCCTGATGAAGAAATCGTACCGCTGAGCGCCATGCGGCGCAGCATCGCCAAACACATGGTCGCCAGCAAGTTCACCGCGCCGCATGTCACCACGGTGTTCGAGGCCGATCTCAGCCAGGTCGTCGCGCACCGGAACGCGGTCAAGGCGGACTACGAGCGCCTGGGCGTCAAACTGACCTTCACGCCGTACTTCGTGCAGGCGGTGGTCGCGGCGCTCAAGGCGCATCCGCAGGTCAACGCCTCGTTCAGCGAAGACGCGTTGATCCTGAAGAAGCGCGTGCATATCGGTGTGGCGGTGGACATTGGCGATGGCCTGCTGGTGCCGGTGGTGAAGGACGCGGACGACTTGACCCTCAAGGGCCTGGCGCGCACGATCGCCGATCTGGCCGAGCGGGCGCGCGCGCGCAAGCTGACGCCTGACGAGCTGGCCGGCAGCACCTTCACGATTACCAACCACGGCGTTTCCGGCAGCCTGTTCGCGACGCCCATCATCAACCAGCCCAACGTGGGCATTCTGGGCGTGGGTGCGATTCAGAAGCGCGTGGTGGTCGTCGGCGACGCCATCGCCATCCGGCCGCTGTGCTATCTTTCGTTTACCTTCGATCATCGCGCCCTGGATGGCGCGCTGGCCGATCACTTTGCCGCGGCAGTCGTCAAACACCTGGAGACCTGGCGGCGAGAATGAAATACGGAGCAAACCATGTCTGATGTAACGTACGATGTCGTCGTGCTCGGCGGGGGGCCGGGCGGGTATGTGGCGGCGATTCGGGCCAGCCAGTTGGGGCAGAAGACGGCGCTGATCGAGAGCGAGGCGTTGGGCGGGGTCTGCCTGAACTGGGGCTGCATTCCGTCCAAGGCGCTGCTCAAGAACGCGGAGGTGGTCAACACCCTGCAGCGCGGCAAGGAGTTCGGCTTTGCCTTCGAGAACCTGACGCTCGACTTCACCGTGGCCTATCAGCGCAGCCGTCAGGTGTCGGAGCGCCTGGTCAAGGGCATCGGCAGCCTGATGCGCAAGAACAAAATTGATGTCTTCGAAGGCCGCGGCGTGCTGCGCTCGGCGGGCGAAATTGACGTCACCCTGAACAAGGGCGGCAGCGAGCTGGTCAAGGCCGGAAAGATTATCCTGGCGACCGGCGCGCGTGCGCGCGGTCTGCCCGGGCTGGAGCTGGACGGCGAGCGCATCATGGGCTATCGCCAGGCCATTGTGCAGCAGCAGGCGCCCAAGAAGGCCTTGATCGTGGGCGCCGGCCCCATCGGCATGGAATTTGCCTATGTCTGGCGTTCCTACGGCGCGGAGGTGACGGTGATCGAGATGCTGCCGCAGGTTCTGCCGCTGGAGGATGACGAGGTGAGCGCAGAGGTGGCGAAGGCGTTCAAGAAGATGGGGATCAACCTGCTGACTTCGACGCGCACGGAGGGCGCGGAGCGCACGGCCAATGGCGTCACGGTCAGGGTCAAACAGGTAGACAGCGGCGCGGAGTCCAGCCTGGAAGCGGATCTGATGCTGGTGGCGACGGGCGTGCTCCCCAACAGTGCGAACATCGGCCTGGAAAGCGTCGGCGTCAAGGTCAACCGCGGCGGCTTCGTGGAAGTGGACGAGTATCTGCGCACCAATGTGCCGGGCATCTATGCCATCGGCGACCTGACCGGCAAGCTGGCGCTGGCGCACGTCGCTTCGGCGCAGGGCATCGTGGCGGTCGAGCATATCGCCGGGCATGAGACGACGCCGCTGAGCGATGAAAAGTACACGGACATGCCGCGCTGCACCTACTGCAATCCGCAGGTGGCCAGCCTGGGGCTGACGGAGAAACAGGCGCGGGCCAAGGGGCTGGAGATCAAGGTGGGCAAGTTCCCGTTCATCGCCAACGGCAAGGCGCTGGGGCTGGGCGAGCGCGAGGGCTTCGTCAAGATCATCGCGGACGCCAGGTACGGCGAAATCATCGGCGCGCACCTGGTGGGGCCGGAGGTGACGGAGCTGCTGCCGGAGCTTGTGCTGGCCAAGACCTGGGAACTGACGCCGGAGGAGATCGCACGCAGCGTCCACGCGCACCCGACGCTGTCCGAAGTAATCATGGAAGCCAGCCACGGCGTATTTGGCGCAGCGATTCATAGGTAGGTGGGGCTGGATGGTTGGCAGCCGGCGTTTGGCAGCCAGTGGCCGAATGAATGAAGTCGGTGACTCATGAATTAAGCCAAATGGCTTGATGCCATTTGGCTTAATCGAGTACGTCACGAATTGTAAGTTAGCCCAAAGCAGCTATCTCGACATCCAGGCTGTCAACAAGTCGTGCCCCAGAGTACCGCCACCCGCATGATATCCGCAGCAGTCACCCTGCCATCGGCGTCCAGATCGAAGCGCGCGTCCCAATGAAGTGGATTCGTGATCACTTACCAGGCGACTCGAAGTAACGTTCGACCGCATCCGCAATTGCCTGCGCGAAATCGCCTGGCTGCTCAGTCAGAAGCTTGGCGTCACTGCGGTTGCTCAGAAACGCGGTTTCGATCAGGGCGGTCGGTGCGTCCATGTCGTGGATGTAAAGTTGCGTCCAGCCGGTGCTCGCTGTGCGAGCGCACTTGCCGGCCGAGTTTTCGGGGAAGATGCCGATCTCCTGCAACCCCAATCGTTCGGCTATCGCAGTAGTCAGGAGTTTCGCGAGCTGTTTGCTTTGCTCGTCGGAGCGCTTGCCCACAGTGTAGCAGGCCTCGGTCCCCGAGGCCGATTCGCCGGCAGCGTTGGCGTGGATCGAAACCACAATATCCGGCTTCTGGGCGTTGGCGAACTGCGCGGCGTAGGTCAAGTCATGATCGGGATCATCGGCCGTGCGCGTCATGGCCACGCGGAAACCATCGCGCTCCAAGATCTGTTGGGTAAGCAACGCGATGTTTAGATTCACGTCTTTCTCCTTCAGATCGAAATAGGACGCGCCAGACTCGCCCAGCCAACCATGTCCTGGATCCAGAACCACCTTGCGCAAGGTGTTGCGCACCCTGGCGGTCTGTGTCTCGACGGCCGCAGCCGCGGTCCCCTTGATCTGTGGGATGGTCGTCTCCACGGCTTTCTTGCCCTCCGCCAGCGCCGTTTCTTTCGCTTTGGGCGCCTCGGTGGCGAGATACTCCTTGCCGAGCGCGACGGCCGTTTGTCGCGCCTGTTCTGCGGCTGCTCTCAGCTCGGCTTCATCTTGTGGCGTACAGGCGGTCAATAACAGCAGACACATGAAAGTCAGCAAGCCGGATCGTGTGGACATCGCGTATCTCCTCGTGGTCTCCACCTGGCGATTGTGCCGCCAGGGCCATAAGCCTACCCAGCCCGCTGGTAGGTCAGGGTACACTGGTCGTCGTACCGAATGCTCAGAGTGCTGTCGGAAAGGGTGAAGATGCAAATCGCGAGCAGGCTCAGCAGTTGCAGTTTTGCTGAGCTTGACCGCGCCCACCAAGAATGCCAATATGAATATAGGGTACAAGAATATGTACGGATTGCTGAATAGGTTAGAAAGGTCTCCCTGACCGCCAAGAACAAAGACAACAGCAAAGTATGCGCTACTTAGCCCGCCAAGAAAGAAGGCGAAAAGGCGAGGCACAAACCAAGCAAGAACTCCGCTTACGACTCCCGCAACTGCAAATACGAAGAAGGGAGTGGAAAAGATGCCGTCGCTCACGGGCCACTGAAAATGACCAAACCAATAATAGAAGTTGAGTATCGTAGACGCCATAGTCATCGTTGCAAGGATGGGAAACAGAAAACGGTGTCCTAGAGTGCCTATTAAGCACGTTACAGCACCAACAATCAGAATCACCCAAAATGGGTATACAAACAGGATAGCCCCAGGGTATTTACGAGTAATATAAAGACTAACTGGAACTAGGATGCCAAAAAACAAGGCCGCAAAGCGCGGATGTTCAATACAGTACTGGATAAACAGCGCCGTTAACTCCAGGAGGCTCTTTAGTAGCGAGAACATCAAACCAAAGAAAATGATAGTGCCGATTGCTTTTTCAGCGTCGGTTGGCTCTACGTGCTCTCCTAACTTGTTACCGTACTCATCATAGAAAATGTATCGCGTTGGCATAGGTTTCTACCTGTTCTGTGCTTTGGGAAATTTGGTTAATCGTTACCGCTTACTGGTCGTGATGAGCGGCCTAACTCGCTCTTGAACGGCCGGCCCCCCATTTACATGAGGATGTCGAGCGCCGCAATTCACTTGACACAGCCTCCTGCCCTCCCAGCCGCTCACGGACGCTGCTGATCCCAATACGCATCCATCGGGTACACGATCATCTGGCTCGGCGCAAGCAGCCTTTGCAGCGCCTTGCTGACCGTGCGGGCGCAGATGTCGTATTCGGGATGTTCGATGGTGATCTCGCAGCCGAGTTGGTTGGCCTTGCTCGACGACGCCCACTGCGCGATTCACCAGTCGCGCAGTGTCACCATGGCGTTGCTGCTGAACTTGAACTTCCTAGTCGCAGGCGGATTGAACATAGTAGTCTGGTTCCAGGTGTATAGATCGTACTGGTGATGCCACACCTCAATCCTGAACTCGATCTGCTCATCGGTGCGCGCCAGCCAGGCAATCTCAGCCTGGAAGTCCGCGGCCGCGTCGCGCCGGATCACGTCGGCAATTCTTTCCTTGGGATAGAGGCCGGATAGGGTCGTCTTGTAATACATCGTTTCATCTTCCGACGTCATGGACGTTGATCCGGGAGTCAGTCCCTTCTGATGCTGGTTGACGGAGTGCCGCGGGTAATGCATAGGATGATGATAATCGAGAAGGGTGCTGAGCGAAAGAGGGAAAACCCATCAATTAGCCCAAGGGCAGCCATCCACTCACCGTGACGCCGCAGTTCTGTCCCGATGTCACGATCAACTCGCCACCCAGCGAGTGAATGCGTGCCTGCATGGAACGCAATCCAAAATGGCCGCTGGCCTCAGCCTGCGCTCGTTCTGTTTCCGAAAAGCCACATCCATCGTCTGTGATGGAGAACCTCACCTGTCTATCGGCGCTCCGCACCGTGACATCCACCCGGCTGGCGCCGTGGGCATGAACGTCCACGTTGTCAAGCGCTTGTTGGATGACGCGATACAACGCGTGGCGGGCGACCGGCGCCAGTTTGGCATCTATGTCGGCCGCAATCTCGACCTGCACGGCCAGGCCCGTGCGCGTTCGAAAGCGCTCCAACAGTTCCACCAACGGTTGGGCCAGCTTGCTCTCTAGTTGGATCGGGGCGAGCTCGCCGCGGATTTGCCGAACGGTCTGCGCCGCGCGCTCCACATCGGCGATGCAGCGCTGAAGCAGCACTTCGGTCTGCTCAGGCTGTGTGCGGACGCTGGTGCGGCTGACCTGGAGGTAGAACGGCAGTCGTCCCAGGAATTGCTGGATCGTGTCGTGCAGCTCCTGAGCCAGCTTGAACCGCTCACGCTCCTGCGCTTCGGTCACGCGCCGGGGCACTTCGCGCAGACGCTCGATCTGCTGGGCGGTCAGTAGGAAGAGCGCGGCTTGCTGAGCGATGAGTTCGATGATTTCGAGGTCGCGCGTGTGGAAGATTTCCTCATCGGCCCGTTTCCCAAGCGCCAACAGCCCGACGCGCATCTCGCCTGGTGCGCCAGGCTCGCCCCCTGTCACCGGGTCTGCGGCCCCCGTCGCGGGCGATGCCAACGGCGCCACCGCCTCGAAACCGCATTCCTGCAACGGATTCAGCCAGGCTGCCACCGATCCTGCGTCAGCGCCGATATGGGCCGGCCGCCCCAGTTTCAGGGCCGGTGGGGGCGACAAGCTGTCCGGCAGCGCGTGTCTCGGCGTTCCGGCCCCGCCGGCCAGGCGGAACACGCCTGCGGTCGGCTGCCACAACCAGATCGCCGCCTGGTCCAGGTGCAGCGCGGACACCAGGGCGGTTGCCATCTCCTGGGGCAAAGACGCGAGGTCGAGGCGATGGAGCATCTCCTGCCCGAACTGTCGCACGGCGCCGTAGCTGGTGGATTCCCAGCGCAGCACGCGACTGAGCCACTGTGGCAAGAAGACCCCGGCCGCGCTGGCGGTGAGTATGATAGCCAAAAGCGGCACAAATGGCGGCACCCACGGTTGGGAGGCTCCGACGAGACCGACTTCTACGCCTCCTATGCCGTCCGCAGCCATGGATTGACGCACAAGCCAGTCGCCAATGCTCGCGAGCAGCGCACTGCCTGTCAGCAGCAACACCAGCATGAACAGTGGATGCGTCCCGCGGAAGGCCTGGTAGCGCAAGATGACGAAAGCGAACGCCAACGGAATCGCGAGATACAGGTAACGCAGATCCAGTCCGCCGCAACAGTAGGATGATCCAGGGATAAACAGCCCAGCCCGGTAATTCATGACGACCATCGGTAGGGCGATCACGATCCCGATGAGAATCCCCAAGACCCGCTTTCTCACACGGGGGAGCGCATGGCCGTATCCGAGCGACCATGTCAGACGCAATAGTATGAATATCATACCGCCGGCGCCGCCGATCATGGACATGACGTAGGCCACATGGTCCAAACCGCCAGCCAGCGGCGTCCAGCCCACGGTCCAAAAAATCCCCCGCGATGCCCACCACATCAATGACGCCAGCAGCGCCAAGGCATAACCTGTCCAGAGCGTTATGCGATGGAGTTGCGTCTGGTTCTGTCCAGGTTCGGCGGGAATCGAGATATCAATCACGGCCGCGGAGGCAGTGGGAGGGGCTGTCTTCGGCGCGGCGAGCAGGCGCCAGGCGGTCGCGGCGTCACCGGCTTCGAGAATGGCAAAGCCCTCTTGTTCGAGGTACAGGCGCACGCCTTCGCGGTTGAAGGCGTCGTCGTCAACCAAAAGGATAGTGGGAGTTGAGTTGTACGGGTTTCTCATTATGTTTGCATCGTGTCACACAGGGTGGGCGTGTACTCCCCTTGCATTCCGGCTATTTGCAGTCAATCTGTGGATGTGCGAATTACTTGAATCCATTATACTGGTATTGCGCCGTTCGTGCAATGTGCCGCGGGACAGGAGGATTGTCATGTTGTAATGCTGTGGTGTTTCTCTCTTGACTTCGCAGCCACCGTTCGATAATAATAACCTCAATCCAGTGATCTGGATGTGGAAGGCTTGACGCCTTCGGGGCCTCTTCGTGTCAATTCGTGAAATTCGTGGCCGCAAATCGGGCTGACTGCGTCACTCCTGTAAACTAAATCAAACCTCTACTCCCTCTCGAAGCCCTGGCTGCTGAATTTCAGGGTGCGGCTGTTTTCGGTGACGATGCGCACGACGTGATCCGGCGCGCCGGCGGGGATGTCGGCCGCGATTTCGAGGGTCACGGTCACCTCGGCGCCAACCAGGCCGGCGAGATGGGCGATGACCTCCTCGGCGATGCGGCTGGCGTCGCGGCCGACGCGGGCCGGGTCGAGGCTGACTGTGCCGTGGTAGCGTTTGGGGCCGGTCCGCGGCGCAGGGTCAGGTGCAGGCCGGGGCGTTGACTCAGACCCAGGGCCAGGCGCAGGCTGCGGCGAC
>JAYRVL010000853.1:0-3673 GCA_041918575.1 Anaerolineae bacterium
CAGGCGACGGCCAGGATCGCCATGCCGGCCAGCATGGTGGCCGGGGCTTCATGCGCATGTTCGGCTTCCTGCGAACGCGGGATCGCCAGGAAGCTGATGCCGAACGCCTTGACGAAGCAGGCCGCGGCCAGGCCGCTCGTCAGCGCCAACATGCCGACGGCCACGGGGACCAGGGCCGCCACCTCGGGCACGGGGAGGTTGAAACCGCCGAGCAGCGCCTGGAAGACCAGCCACTCCGAGACAAAGCCGTTGAGGGGCGGCAGCGCGGAGATGGCGACCGCGCCGATCAGGAAAAAGAGGGCGGTCCAGGGCATGCGCTTGATGAGACCGCCCATTTCTTCCATGTTGCGCGTGTGTGTGGCGTGCAGCACCGCGCCTGCGCCCAGGAAGAGCAGCCCTTTGAAGCTGGCGTGATTGATCGTGTGGTACAGCCCGCCGATGAATCCCAGCACGGCCAGGGTCATCATGCCGTAGCTGTGAAAGACCAGCCCGGCGCCGACGCCGATCAGGATGATGCCGATGTTTTCGACCGAATGGTAGGCCAGGAGGCGTTTCAGATCGTGCTCCATCAGCGCGTAGAGCACGCCGAGCAGCGCGGAGATTGCGCCGAGCGCCAGGACGAGCGCGCCCCACCAGGCCGGCCCGCCGCCCAACAGATCGAGCGCCATGCGCAGCAGGCCGTAGATGCCCAGTTTGATCATGACGCCCGACATCAGCGCCGACACATGGCTGGGCGCGGCGGGGTGGGCGCGCGGCAGCCAGACGTGCAGGGGAATGACGCCAGCCTTGGAGCCAAAGCCGAGCAAGGCCAGCAGGAAGATCACGTTGCGCGTGGTGGCCGGCAGGGCGGCCGCGGCGCTACGCAGTTCGGCAAATGAGCCGCTGCCGCCCGCTCCCAGCAGGACGAACGCGGCCAGCAGCAGCGCCAGCCCGGTATGGGTCATGACCGCGTACCACACCCCGGCCTGCGCGGTGCTGCCGTCGGCAGCGGGCGCGTTGGCTTCGGTCAGCACCAGGAAGTAGGAGGTGAGCGACATGCCTTCCCACATGAAGAGAAAAGTGAGGATGTTGTCGGCCAGGGTGACCAGGCTCATGGTCAGCAGGAACAGGTTGAACATGACGCCAAGACCGGGCAGGGAGGCGCGGCCATCCGCGTAGATGGCCGTGTAGCCCACGCCGTAGAGCGCGGCCGGCACGGCGCCCAGGCCGATCACCAGCAGGAAGACGGCGCCCAGGGGATCGAGGCGCAGCGCCAGTCCGCCGGCCAGCGGCAGCAGATTGGGAAACACCTGCGTAAACGACGTTCCGCGCAGCAGCACCTGGCCGCCCAGGGCGATGCCCGCGCCCCCGCCGATCATGGCTCCCAACGCGGTGAGCCAGCGCCCACTTGCGCTGCGACCACTGACCGCGGCGCTCAGCGCGCCGAACGCGTACCCACCCAGCATGAGAAAGAAAAAGGTTTGCATCATGGTTTGCCCAAGAAGTGAGAGGTGGAAATCAACGCGGCGGCATTCGGTTCAGCGCGGTCAAGATGCCGGCTAGGATGTCGGCGGGTTCGGGCGGACAACCGGGCACGAAGACATTCACAGGGATCACCTGGTCCACGCTGCCGGTCACCGCGTAGCTGCCGGCAAAGACGCCGCAAGTCTGGCTGCAGTCGCCCACGGCCACGACAAGCTTGGGATCAGGCGTGGCCTCGTAGGTCTTGCGCAGGGGCACTTCCATGTTGCGGGTGACCGGACCCGTGACCAGCAGCAGGTCGGCGTGGCGCGGAGAGGCCACGAAGTGAATCCCAAAGCGCTCGCTGTCATACACCGGACTGGTCAGGCCGCTGATTTCGATTTCGCAGCCGTTACACGAGCCGGCATCCACCTCGCGCACGGCCAGCGCACGGCCGAACAGCCGTTGCGCCTGGGCGTTGACCGCGCTGACCAACTGCACGACGTTGTCCGCATCAGGGCCAAGCGGCTCGGTGACGATTCCTGTCTGAAAGATCTTACGAAAAAGACTGGGCATGACTGACTTACGCCTCTTCTCCCAACTGTTCCAACATGGAACGGGTGTCAATCAGGTGATTGTTGCATTTTATGTACAGATGGGATCGTGTCAAACTGATAGCACTACCTCTAACTGCACAAGATCAATGACTGCCCCAACTTGGATCAAAAAACTCATTCCGAATTCCAAGCCAGTGACGCTCTGGAATATCAAGTACGGCCCGATTGGTATGAAATCCGGTATCCAACAAGATCGTCACGCGTCGTTTGCGTGGCGCGGGCAAGTTAGGCAAATTCTGCCATCGAAGTGGCAACTTCTTCTTCTGATTCAAGCTCATATAAGGCTTCTGGCGCAAAGTCGGCTTCATTGGGCCACACAACGGTTCTCGCTACTGGGTCTAACACCACCCGCGCAAAATAGGTCGGCTCACGCAAAGGCTCAAAAATAGGGCCTTCCAATAACGGCCGCACGTTCACTCGCTTATGCATGCCATTATTGAATGTCAACTCAAGTGAATGTGGCCCACACACTTCGGCTGCGACAATATGCAGAATCATCTGATTTTATTCCTGATTTTATTCAAGGGGCGGTATCCGATGTAACGATTGGCCTGTTCGGGCTAATTCCCAATCGGCAAGCAATTCCATTTGATATTTCTCTGCCCACTCAAAAACCAAGGCTTGCACTCGCCGAGGTAATGTCCCTTCCAAGACTCTGATAGGGTCAATCCCGATAGGTACATCATACTGTCCATAAATGGCGTGAAAGTGGGGATGTGGATGGTCTCTGTAGTACAAATAGATTGCGATACCAAAAAACTCTGAAACTCTTGGCACAGTTGCACCTGATTTATTCTGAAGTAATTACATGACACGGAAATCATATCGCAGAAGATAAGAATTGCCAACTTTTCATCACCCGGACGACAGATCGGCAGTTTTCGCAATTGACAAGCGGGTATACCTGTGCTAAACTTGACTCACTGCAAACGCAAGAGCGATGCAGGCATATCGAACGAAGGATTGACACGCGCATGATGCTTCAGATTCCCTCCCCTAGGAGCCCACAGAGGTCGTAGCCGGACGTTAAAGTCTGGGTCAGCGCGTTTTGGGCCACTCCCAGGGTGGGGATCAACAGTGTGTCACGGTCAAACGAGAGCTCTCCAGGCGGAGAGCTTTTTTGTTGCCCAAAATCAGGGACATAGCGAGCGAGTGAGCGTAAGGACAAGGCCAGGATGATTCGAGTGGGCATTGCCGGTGCGACCGGCTATACAGGATATGAGTTGGTGCAGATTCTGCGCCGCCATCCGCAGGCGCGACTGGCGTGGCTGACGTCAGAGTCGAGCGCGGGCGGCCGCCTGAGCAGCGTCTTCCCCTGCCCGTGGGACGATGAACTGCTGCCGCTGGAACAGGCGCTGCGTCAGCGGCTCGATGAGGTGGATGTGGTGTTCTTGTGTCTGCCCCACGCGGCTTCGATGGAGGCCGTGGCGCAGGTGATCGCCGCGGGCGTCAAGGCCATTGACCTGAGCGCCGATTTTCGCCTGCAGGACGCGGCTGTGTATCAGCGCTGGTACGCCCATCCCCACACCCAGGCTCAGCTCCTGGCCGAGGCGGTCTACGGCCTGCCGGAGTTGTATCGGGACGCGGTGCGCCCGGCGCGACTGGTCGCCAACCCC
>JAYRVL010000854.1:0-8259 GCA_041918575.1 Anaerolineae bacterium
ACTCCTCCAGCGCGCGGCGCATGCGATTGATGCATTCGGGGCGCGTTTCCCCCCACACGGTCAGCTTGGCCAGGATCGGGTCGTAGCGCACCGGCACGTTGCAGCCGCTGTAAGCGTAGGTATCCACGCGCACGTTGGGACCGCCCGGCAGGCGGAACCGCTCCAGCCGACCAGGACTGGGCATGAAGTTGTTCCAGGGATCTTCCGCGTTGATGCGACACCCCATGGCCCAGCCGCGGAACCTGATGTCCTCCTGCGCAAACGCCAACGGCTCGCCCGCGGCTATCCGAATCTGCTCGCGCACCAGGTCAACCTGCGTCACCTTCTCGGTCACAGGATGTTCCACCTGGATGCGCGACTTGATTTCGGAAAAGTAGAAGTTGCCCTCCATGTCCATGATGAACTCGACTGTGCCGACGTTGCGATAGTCGAACAGCCGCGCAATCTCCAGCCCCATCTCGCATAGACGGCTGCGCTGAGCCGGCGTCAGATTCGGCGAAGGCGCTTCTGCGATGATTTTTTGGCTGTGACGCATGATCGAACCGTCGCGCTCTCCCAGGTGAATCAAATGGCCAAACCGGTCCCCCATCACCTGCACCTCCACGTGACGCGCAGGGATGATGGCCCGCTCCAGGTAAACATGATCGTCGCCAAAAACCGCCTTCGCCTCCGCCTGCGCCTGGCGCACCGCCCGCTCCAGCTTGGACGGATCGCTCACCAGGCGGGTTCCGCGTCCACGGCCGCCGCGGCACGCCTTGATCACTAACGGAAAACCAACGTCTTCCGCCAGCGCCTGCACTCCTTCCATCTCGTCCTGACAAAAGGCTTCGGGCATATAGAACGGCACCGGCAAACCGGCCGCGGCCACGCGCGCGCGCGCCCCCAGGTTGTCGCGCAGCGCCCTGACGACGGCGCTCGGCGGCCCGATGAAAGCGACGCCGGCCGCCTCACATGCCTCCACAAAACGGGCATCTTCTGCCAGAAAGCCATAGCCCGGATGAATGGCATCCGCGCCAACCTCATGCGCCGCCTGCAGCACCACCTGATGATCCATGTAGCCGCGGCTGGAATCCAGACGAATCACCTCATCCGCAAAGCGCACGTGCAGCGACCCCTGATCGGACGGCTCGAACAGCGCCACAGTCCCAATTCCCAGGTCACGACACGCCCGAATGATGCGCACCGCAATCTCGCCGCGATTAGCGATCAGAACTTTCTTGAACATCGCAGTCTCCCTCCGGCGCCGCGGCGCTCTACATCGGGGAAACGCCGTGCTTCTTCGGCACGTGGCGTTCCTGTTTGGACAGTGTGACTTCCAGGGTGCGGATCAAGGCGCGCCGCGTATCGCGTGGCTCGATCACATCATCAATCAGCCCGCGCGCCGCGGCCACATACGGATTGTTGAACTTCTCTTCGTACATGGCAACCAACTCCTTGCGTTTCGCCTCAGGTTCTGCTGACTCCTGCACCTGCTTGCGGAAAAGGATGTTGACCGCGCCATCCGCGCCCATGACCGCGATCTCGGCGTTGGGCCAGGCGAAGAGGTAGTCCCCGCGTAAGCCTTTGCTTGACATAACGCAGTAGGCGCCGCCGTAGCTCTTGCGCAAAATGACCATCAACTTGGGCACGGTCGCTTCGCTGTAAGCGTAGATCATGCGCGCCCCGTTGCGGATGATGCCGCCGTACTCTTGGTTCGTGCCGGGCAGAAAGCCCCGCACGTCTTGCAGCGTGATGATGGGGACGTTGTAGGCGTCGCACAGGCGGATGAAGCGCGAGGCCTTGATGGAAGCCTTGATATCAATGCATCCCGCCAGCACCATGGGCTGGTTCGCCACGATGCCGACGACGTAGCCGTTGAGGCGGGCAAAGCCGATGACCATGTTTTGCGCCCACAGCTCATGGATTTCGGTGAAGCGGCCATCGTCCACAATGCTGGCGATAACCTGGCGCACATCGTAGGGCTTGTGCGGATCGGTCGGCGCCAGCTGCTCCAGCTCCGGGCAGCGGCGATTGGGATCGTCTACCGGCGGCACGTAGGGCGGGTCGTTCTGGCTGTTGGAGGGCAGGTACGAGAGCAGGTTGCGCACCTGGGCCAGGCACTGCTGATCGTCTTTGGCCAGGAAATGGCTGACGCCGCTCTCCTGACTGTGAACCAGGCCGCCGCCCAGCTCGTCCAGGCTGACCTCTTCGTTCATCACCGCCTTGACCACGTCGGGGCCGGTGATGAACATGTAGCTGTTTTCGGTCATGAAGATGAAGTCGGTCAGGGCCGGCGAATAGACCGCGCCGCCCGCGCATGGCCCCATGATGACCGAAATCTGGGGAATGACACCAGACGCCTCGCAGTTAGCGTCGAAGATACGGGCATAGCCGCCCAGGCTGTCCACACCCTCTTGGATGCGGGCGCCGCCGGAGTCGTTGATGGCGATGAACGGGCAGCCGTCGCGCAGCGCCAAGCGCATCGCCGTGACGATCTTGTTGGCAAGCATCTCGCCCAAGGAACCGCCCAAGACCCCGGCGTTTTGCGACGCCACGTACACATGCCTGCCGTTGACCTGACCGAAACCGGTGATGACCCCGTCGCCGTAGCGCGAGGCTCGACCATCGAGATAGGTTTCGGAGCGGGGGAGCACCAGGGTGTCAATCTCGGTAAAGGTGTCCGGATCGAACAGCAACTCCACGCGTTCGCGGGCTGTCAGGCGTCCCTTCTTGTGCTGCGCCTCGGTCTCCTTGGCCGTGCCCGCAGCAATGGCCTTGCGGTCGCGCAATTTCCTGATATACGATTCCACGGAAAAATACTCCTCTTGAATGTCGTTTTTATGCTTTCATGTCTTCAGGCCACAGATGGGCCGTGTGTTGTGAATGAGCCAGCGTCAACACAAAACCATCGCGCATGGCGCACCAACAGGGCATGATCTCGCTCGCGCCGGTCACCGCAGCCTGATAGCTGAGCTTCAGCGGGCGCCATGCGCTGCCCGGCGGCTGATCGAGATCGAACGCGCAGTCTACCCGGCGAGTGTCCACGGTCAGTCCCAACTTCACCACCTTGAGCGCCGCTTCTTTGGCGCTCCAGATGGCGGTGACCAGGGTATCGCGCCAGGCCGCCGGCGCGGCGCGAACCTGCCGCGCTTCTGCTTCGGTAAAGAACGTTTCGACGAAGCTCCACGCACGCGGCCGCACCCGTTCGATATCTGCGCCGATGGCGAGCGGCGTCTGGCCCGGGGCTGCCATCCCCGTGACCGTTGGCCGGCCAGCGAGCGCCGTCACCGCGCACAGGCTGCGGTCTTCGCAGTGACTGATCGTCAGGCAGACGGACAATCGTTGGCGATGGTCATCGCTCGCCCCTGAATCTTGTGCATCTGCGCCATGCAGCTCGACGTAGGGCGATCCATCCTCGTCGTTCATGATTTCAAGGTTCGCCAGCGCCGGCGCCTGGCCTGTGGTCTGCCACAGGAAGCCCTGCAGCAGGCGCTTGGCGGTCCAGCGCCCCAGCAGCCAATCATGGCGGCGCTTGGGCGTGCGCAGCGCGTCGAAGCGCGTCTGCTCCGCGGCGCTCAGCAGGCCCACGGGCGGCCGGCCGTTTGCCAGGTCAGGATGCGCGGCGGTGGATTGAACGAGCCAGTGGATCATGGCGTGTGGTCTGCGGCTGTTCCGTTGTCTCCGGCGCTGATGCCCAGCATTCGCAAACGCGCCTCCATCTGCGCCAGCCGCGCTTCGGCTGTCTCGGCCCGCTGCCGCTCAGTCTCGGCCCGCTGCCGCTCAGCCTCGGCCCGTAGAGACTCGTCTTCCTCATGACGCAAGACCAACTTGCCATCCGCGGTGTAGAAGCGCAGCCAGACCGTGTCGAGCGCGTGGTAGCGGCCCTGCCATTTGCCGATCCACATCTTGAGCGCCTCGCTCCACAGCCAGCCCTGCGCGTTGGGCGCCAGGGTTACATAGTCGCCACCCTGCAAATGCCAGCCCATCAATTGCTTTTTGTCTGGGTCGTAGCAAAAGTAATCCTGGGTGTGAAACGTGTGCGCGTACAGGTCCTTCTTGGTGGTCAGATCGTTCTGGCGCGTCGAAGACGACATCAGTTCGAAGATGAAATCAGGGTAACGACCGTTTTCCTCCCACACCACCCAGGACTCGCGACCAACCGAGCCATCCACGCCGAGCACAACATAGAAATCCGGGCCCTTGTAGTCGCGATTGCGCGCCTGCGCCAGGCTGTAGTAGATGAACATGTTGCCGCCGGCGTAGAAGTCATGACGCTCACGCCAGGCATAGTGGATGAGTTCGAGCAAGAAGGCGATTTGCGCCAGATGCCAGGGAGTTTCCAAGGGTTCACCATCCTCTGTCGGCAATTCCAGCATTTCTCCGTAGGTGCGCAAGAGATCGAGCATCTCCCGATTGCGATGGGCAAGGCGTGGCTGCGATGGAATCCAGATGAATCTGTCGCCATCGCCGTTGGTGGATGCAGGCATTCCTGCCCTGGTCATTACTTCGCCAGTCGCTGCTTCATCGGACACCACTTCATCGGACACCACTTCATCGGACACCACTTCGATCGTTTGCATGATTCCTCTCCGCCTGGCAGCATGCTGCCGGTTGCAGAATCGGCCCGGCGCTGGTTGGCATCCCCTGCGGATACCCGCGCCCGCGCCTGCCTGCCACAGTATAGCCCTCCACTCTCGAATCGTCAACCCTTTTCCAACTACCGCAGCAATTCCAAACGTAAGCGCATTGTTCACCGCAAAGGTCGCAGAGAACGCAGCGGAATCGCACCTTCCCGCGGACTTCGATGTGTCGTCGCGGTCGAGACTCCCAAAGTCTCGCAGACTGCGGGAGTCTACAAGACTTCGGGAGTCCTTCATTTTTCTCCCTTACGCCGCGATCGCCTGCAGCGGCGCCAGCAGGTCGGCGGGCACGCTGCCCGGCATTCGCACCGTCTGGTAGCCGGTCATCTGAACGTAGACGTTGCCGGCCTCATCCACCACCACGGCGTCGAACGACTTGCCGCCATCCACCGGCGTGACCAGGGCCAGCAGGCGCTGGCCGTTGGCCTGCTCCGGCTGACGGAACGCGGTCACCCGGCCGATCGCCATCGGCAGCGCCATCGCGCCGGTTGTGGCTATCTCCCAAATGCCGGCCGTCTGGAAGCAGAACTCGATCAGACGCGGGGACATTAGCGTTTCCGCCGCAGCCGGCGCGCTGTTGGCCGGCAGATTCTCGGCCATCATGCCCACCACCGTGTTGCCCGCCATGCCCACCCAGTCCAGCACCTGGTAGGCCGGGCCGTGGAAGTAGATCTTGTAGATGTCGGCCGCGGTCACGGTCTTGCCGACCGGCCCAGGCAGGGTGGCCTGGGGCTGACCCAGGTCTGCGGCGGTCAGCCGCACATCAGCCGTAAAGTGAACTTTGACCTGCGGCGGCAGCTCCGGCTTGGGCGCCGGGGTGACGCCCGTCAGCGTCGCGTGCGCCACGATCTCGCCGTTGGCGCCGGCGCCGGTCGTCGCCTCCAGGTACAGGGTGCGCGGCTGATGGCGGAAGAACTTGAACGGCGCCATGAACTGCTCGTTCTCGATGGCGGCCACCCGGTAGCCGGGGAAGAGCAGCGTCGCCAGCTCGGCGAAGCTCTCCGTGCCCATCACGCCGGGCAGCACGGGCGTGCCGTCAATCTGATGATCGAACAGGAACGGCTGCGCCTTCGGGTCGAGCGTGGTTTCCACCTCCAGCCCGCCGTAGAGCCGCGCCGCCTTGACTGCGCCGATCATCGGCAGCGGCGCCTGGCGTTTTGCCAGCATAGCGTTGACCTTGTCCACATCCAGCCCGCCTGTTGAGTCTTGTTCGGCCATCAGCGCGCCCAGCCGTTGACCCACGACAATCTCGCCCTTGAACCCGCTGTAGGTCAGCTCACGGCGGATGGTGGGCACGCCCACTTCTGGCGGCAGCATGTCAATGCCGAGCATTTCCATGATCTTCGGCACCGAGCCGCGTGTCGCCATCCCGATGCTGCCCCAGGCGGTCCAGTCCAGCGCGATGCCGCGTGTCTGGGGTCGCCAGGTCTTCATGCTGCTGCTGATCTTGCACAGCAGGTCGTTGGCCGCGCTGTAGTCGCTCTGCGCGGCGTTGCCAAAGCGGCCCGCCACCGAGCTGAAGACCACCGTCGCGCCAATCGGCATCCCGGCCGCGGCCTTGAGCAGGTTGAAGAACCCGTCTGCCTTGACATCGTAGACCAGGGCGAACTGACTTGGCTCTTTTTCCGGCAGCGGGCGATCAATCAGCAGGCCGCCCGCATGCAGGATCACATCAATGCGACCGTAGCGCCGGCGAATGTCCTCCACCACCGCCGCCACCGAATTCCCGTCCAGCAGGTTGATGCTGTGATAGAACACCGTGCCGCCGGCCGCCTCCACCGCTTCGATGGCTCGCAGGGCCGCTTCGCTGCGCTCCACCGCGATGATCTGCTTGTCAATCTCCACCGGCGTCGGCTTCTTGCCGGCTGCCCGCGCCCGCTCGATCAGCGTTTTCTTCAGCGCTTCCTTGTCGCTGCGGAACAGGCGAATGTCCTCATCGTTTCGCTGCGGCGGCGGCACCACATCGAGCAGATAGAAGATGCCCTCGCTCGCCACCGCCAGATCGGTCGTGATGGCGCTGGTGATGCCGCCGGCCGCGCCTGTCACCACGAAGACCGTGTTCGTGCCCAGGGTCATGCCGGCGCTGCCATCCCTGGCCGCCAGCACCCGCAGAGTCGGCGAGTAACGCACGCCTTCCTTGTAGCCCACCTCGATCACGCCCGGATCGCTCAGCGTTTCGGCGATCAGCGCGTCCGCCGGATCGGCCGTCTTGCGACTGGCGTCGAAGTCCACGGCTTTGACCAGGACCTGCTCACGCTCGCGCTTGAACGCCTTGCTGAAGCCGACCACGCCGCCGCCCAGCGGCGCCAGTGCGCCCTCCGGGCCGTAACCGTGCAGCCCGCCCAGGCGCACGCCCGCGATCAAGAAGTTGTTCGATCCGCTCACCGCGCCGAACAGCGTGCGCATGGTCGCGTACAGGTTCTTGACGCGTACCCGGTTGGCTTCGCGCCAGGCCGCCAGGTCCATCTCCTCCAGCGCAGGTTCCGCATCGAGCGCCGACAGCCAGTAGACGCCCTGGATGGGGCCGGCCGTCAGCCAGTCTTGCAACTGCCCGACGAGCGCTTCCATCTCCAACGCCTCTTCCATCACGAGCGTTGTCACGCCGCGCTTTTGCAGGCGGCCAACCAGCGCCTTGCCCACGCCGCCCTTGTCCATCATCACCACCACGCGGCTGCTCGCATCGAGCTGCACGCCGGTCGGCTTGCAGAACTCCAGCCCAGGGCGCACCGCCGGCGCCACCACCCGCCGCGGCGCCTTCTCCGACTCCTCCAGCGTGCCGTAGGTCTTCACCACCGCTTTGGCTGCTACCGGAGATCCGAGACCAGAGACCGGCTTCTCAGTTACCGGAGATCCGAGACCAGAGACCGGTTTCAGCGCCGCGACACTCGCAGACGCTGCCATCGTCCCCTGCCCCGTGACCCGGTCTCCACTCTCCGGCCTCCGCTCTCCGGCCAACTCCGGCCGATTCGACAGCACGAACTGAATCACACTCGCCAGCGTCGGGTAATCGCGCAGCTTGATGTCGTCGCGCCGCGGAATGTCGAACGCCTGGCGGATCGCCGCGAAGGTCTCGGCCTGCTTCACCGTGTCAATGCCCAGGTCGGCCTCCATGTCCAATTCCAGGTCGAGCATGTCCTGCGGATAGCCGGTCTTCTCAGCCACCACCGCCAACACTTTGTTGACAACCTGAGATCCGAGATCAGAGACCGGTTCCGGCGCCGCGACGCTCGCAGACGCTGCCATCGTCCCCTGTCCCGTGACCCGATCTCCACTCTCCGGTTTCCGGTCTCCAGCCTCCGACGCTCCCTGCCCCGTGACCCGATCTCCACTCTCCGGCCTCCGGTCTTCCGCCAACTCCGGCCGGCTCTCGAACACGAAATCCACCACCCGCTTCAGCGTCGGATAGTCACGCAGCTTCACATCATCGCGCCGCGGGATGTCGAACGCCTCACGGATGGCCGCAAAGGTCTCGGCCTGCTTCACCGTGTCAATGCCCAGGTCTGCTTCCAGGTCAAGCTCCAGGTCGAGCATGTCCTGCGGATAGCCGGTCTTCTCAGCCACGATCGCCAACACTTTGTTGACAACCTGAGATCCGAGATCAGAGACCGGTTCCGGCGCCGCGACGCTCGCAGACGCTGCC
>JAYRVL010000855.1:0-3903 GCA_041918575.1 Anaerolineae bacterium
ATTAGTAGTTCAAGCCCACTCAATGCGTCTTTTGACAGTTCTTTTCGTTGTTCTTCCAAACTTCGTTGTTTGGTTGCTTCAACCTCGTCGTGAAGGGCCCTACCGGCAATTGCCTCGCCAGCTTCGGCCAAGGCTGTGTTATAAGTGGTTTTCGAAAGGATCCTCTCGAGCTGACTTTGTACAGAGGCCAAGCTTGGCCTTGCCTGAGGATTTTTGCGGAGGCACATCGACAAGAGTTGGTTGAGTGCCGGCTGTACCTGCAAGGAAGCAGGAGAAGCAGACAAATGCTGCTGACGCAGATCCTCGCGGTTGCTGGCCATGAAGGGAGGGCTTCCGGTAAGCAGTGTGTAGCCGATGCAGCCTAGTGCGTAGATATCGGTTGCCTTGGTGACCTGTTCCATCCGCCACTGCTCGGGCGCCGCATAAAGCGGCGACAGAAACCCTTTCAGAGTATTGATGGAAGTGGACTCCTCAACAAAGCGAGCAATTCCAAAATCGGCAATTTTCCACGCCTCTTCATGTAGGAGAATGTTCGCTGGTTTTAGGTCGCGGTGTACAAGTTCTTGAACCTCGCCTAAACCATTCACGATTTGGAACAGGATGCTCAACGATTCACTTTCGGTCAACCCGTTGGGGGGTATATAGTCAGCCAACGAGCCGCTTGCCAAGGGCATCACCACGTAATATCGGCCGCTTTCGGCATCTATGCCTGAATCGAGAAATGCAAGAACGTTTTGGAACTTTCTTCCAAAGAACTCGTTGGCGATCTTAAGTTCCCTGTGTCCCGCCTCGCCGACAGCAACCTTTAGACGTTTGACCGCGACCTGACGGCCGTCTGAAGAAACGCCACGAAACACTTCCCCAAAGCCCCCAGGGGATCCCAGCCGATCATTCTGATCATATTGCCACACTCCATTCACGAGCTTTATTGTTGTCATCTCATTGCTACTCCCCATTTATTCCTGTGCGTCGTTGGTCGTGCCGTGACTTTAGCTCTTCCTTAAGTTCGTCGCGACGCCCCTGCTCGTCTTGCCAGGGGGGAATGAAAACGACGGTTCGACCAGGCTGGTCCTTCTCTGAAGGTGCTTCTTTCTCTGAAACGGTTTTCTGGTCAGCCTGCCAGAGCGTCACCATGGCCGGATAGATCTGCTCGACCCAGCGCAAAGCTGCCTGCAGATCGGCGAAGCGCTGCTCCCGACACCCGTACCACTTCTCACCATCGCCGCGCAGCGCCACGACTGCGTCAAACTCACCTGTGTCCGGCAAGAAATCAATCGTGCTGCGCACAGCCACCTTCGCAGAAGTCATAGCCGCCCTTCCTTTCTTCCATCTTGTAACTCTTGGCGACGTGCATACACACGACGCTCTATTGGAATCACACCTATGCTCTTCCCCAATCTCGTCACCCACCACGTTTACGACGGCCGTTTCCTGCCGCCCTTTGACACCCAGGCGTATCAATACATCTTAGCCGGGAATGGCATCTTTGTCAGGGCCGAGACGCCATTCTTTTCCGCGATTGTGCCCGTTGCTGCCTGCTCCGTGCGCGGCCTGGGGCCGCTCCTGCCAAAGTTTCGTCTAAAAGTCGCGCGAATCCCAGCCAAACTGCTGGGAGCGGCGCTTACAGACGCGCGTGGCGCTCGCAGACCAGATGGCGACCTGAATGAGAGACTCTACCGGTTCCTGCACCATGGCCACAGGGTGCAGTTGCACCGGCCGGTCCAGCAGGCTACCGGCGTCACCGTCATGGCTGCCGGCAACGATGATCCAAACACGCTCTGCGAGCTGCACTCTCACGGCAACATGCACGCTTTTTGGAGCATGACTGATGATGCCGATGAACAGGGGGCGCGGCTCTACGCCGTCATCGGACGCCTGGACGCAGCCTCTGAAATCCGCATCCGTGTGGGGGTGTATGGCCACTGGCACCCAGTACCCGTCACGGCCGTTTTCACCGGTGGAGCCGGCTTCACCGACCTGTACCATGAGGAGAACGAATCATGTCCATCTATCCCGCTTTCGACATAAACGGCCCCTCTTCGGAGGCCGAAACCTTCGCCGACGCCGCCCAGATGATGGAGGAGCCAATTACCATCAAGGGCTTCTCGGCCACCTACGATAGGAAATTCAACCTGGGCAACTTCGAAAGCCTCAACCCCGCCATCACGGTCTGGGTCAAGACCAACGTTCCCGAAGGCACAGCCTTCGACCTGCACGACTGCAAGAACCGGCTGCGCCAGATGGCCCGCGACAACGTGCGCGCCCAGCTGCAGCGGCTGCAAGGAAACAACGAAGTCGTCTTTCTGGGCCTGCGGCCGCCGGCGAGCGGCGCCGAGGATC
This sequence comes from Anaerolineae bacterium, assembly GCA_041918575.1. GTDB lineage: Bacteria > Chloroflexota > Anaerolineae > SSC4 > Amarolineaceae > Amarolinea. Next base: position 2,341 of record JAYRVL010000855.1, read on the forward strand.
CCATATTCGTGCGCACCGTCAGCGTCAGCCTGGTCTACAAGGTCAACCTGGGCGACTACAATAGCATCACCCCCAGCTACACCGATTGGGCAGACGTAAGGCACGTCGCCGGCAGCCCGGGCGAACTACATCTGGCCCTGGTGCGGATGTGGGCCTCGCTCTGGGCCAATGTCGAGGACGAGATTGCCCGCGCCCAGGGTCGCGGCGTCAGCGGCGCTTTCCTGGGTCTGCCGCAGATCCCGGTCGAAGACCTGACGACCGCGCCGGCAGCGGCCCACGCCGCGGGGCGCGCCAACGGGAACCGCGTGGGATGAAGGCGCTGGACATCGAGCCAACCTACCGGGTGGTGCTGGGGGAAAGCGACGTCTGCCGCATTATGCTGGTCGGCGTGGGCGGCACCGGTTCCACACTGGCCCTGTTCCTGGCCGGCCTGGCCTATCATGCCAGGCAGAAGGACATTCGGGTCGAACTAACCCTGGTCGATCCCGACCGAATCGAGCAGGCCAACGTAGGTCGCCAGGCCTTTGCTCCTGCCGAGGCCCAGGGTGGTGGTCTATCGAAGGCGGCCAGCCTGGCCTTGCGTCTCAATTGCGCCTATGGTCTCGAAATCGCTGCCCGGCCAGTGCCCTATGAGGCCGAGATGGGAGCCCGCTGGTTTCACCAGGGTGGTCGAGGGGCTACCTGCCGGCACCTGATCATCGGCTGCGTCGATAGCCACATCGGCCGCCAGGAGATTGCCAAAACGGTGGCCGCTTTTCACGGCCGTATCTGGGCCCTGGACAGCGGCAACGAGCGGACTAACGGTCAGGTGCTCATCGGCAACACGACCGACGTTGAGCGGATACGACTGGGCCCATTGGGACTATGCAGCGGCCTGCCTTCTCCGTACCTCCAGGAACTCGGTTTGCTGGAGCCGGGAGCTGAAACGCGGCCGCTTTCCTGCGCCGGGATGATGCTGGCAGATGAACAGAGCCTGATGGTCAACCGCCTGGCAGCGGCCATCGCGGCGCAATACGTGACCGCTTTTGTCCTGCAGCGACAGGTAACCCAGATGGGGACCTACTTCAACCTGGAACCCACCGTCATGACGCCGTGCCTGATCACGGCGGCCAACCTCCGGCGATACGGTCAACCAGACCTTGCTGACCCCGGGCCCTAACGGGCTGCATGTGGCGAAATCCATGCTTTGGCTGCAAGGCCGTTTCCCGGAGGACAAGCCACATGCCCTCGATCAAGGTCTATCACAACCCCCGCTTCCTCGACTATCGCGACAATCACAACCGCGTCGTGCCGCCAACAGCGCCCATCGCCACGGTGCAGGCGCCTGATGGGCTGACTGATGAAGAAGCCCTGTCCTGGGCCTATGCCCAGACCCAGCATATTGACCATGCCTGGTGGAACAACGAAGACGTCCGGCTGCACGTCCGCAGCACCTCCGTTGGCGACCTGCTGGAGGACGAGAACGACAAGCACTATGTCGTTGAGCGGGTTGGCTTCCAGCCCTGGCGACCCATCGTCGTGAGCAATGCCCACCGTCTGTCTGAAGCCTATCGCCTTCTGGAC
>JAYRVL010000856.1:0-2517 GCA_041918575.1 Anaerolineae bacterium
GACGGTGATGGCGACAAACTTCGTGGCGCCCTCGCCGTCGCGCACGATCTGCTGCGCCAGGCTCAGGCACACGGCGGCCAGCCCCTGCTGGAAGGCGTGGAAATCGGCCGTGTCCGGCGTCAGCGGGTCATGGCCGGCCGCGGCGTTGGCTAAGACGGCCAGGGTGTCGTTGGTGCTGGTGTCGCCATCCACGGTAATGGCGTTGAAGCTGCGCTCCACGGCCCAGCGCAGCGCCTGGTCCAGCGCGGGCGCGGGGATGGCGGCATCGGTCAAGACCACGCTGAGCATGGTCGCCATGTTGGGGTGAATCATGCCCGCGCCCTTGGCCGTGCCCCAGAGGTGGATGGTTGCGCCGCTCGCCAGCGTGATCTGACCCTGCGCGGTTTTGGGCCGCGTGTCGGTGGTCATCATGGCGACCGCGGCGCGATCCAGCCCGTCCGCGGCCAGCGCGTTGACCGCGTCGAGCACGCCGGCCTGCAATTTGTGCATGGGCAGATGCACGCCAATCACGCCGGTGGACATCACCAGGCAGGCGGTAGGCGGCAGGCCCAGCGCCTGTTCGGCCAGCTCGGCCATGCGCCGCGCGTTGGCCAGGCCCTCCACGCCGGTGCAGGCGTTGGCGCAGCCGCTGTTGATGAACACGGCCTGGATCGCGTCGCTGTTGACCGCCAGGACGCGGCGGTCATACGTCACCGGCGCGGCGGGGAACTTGTTTTGAGTAAAGACCGCGGCCGCGGTGCAGGGCAGTTCGGACACGATCAGGGCCAGGTCAGGCGCGGCGGTTTTCTTGATGCCGGCCGCCACGCCGCTCGCCAGGAAGCCGGGTATCGTCACAGTGCTCATGCCATTCCCTCCGGTGCGCCGCGCTCAGTCGCGCTTGAACTGCGAAAAGTCGAGCTGGCGGTATTTGCTGACGCCGCTGCCCTCGATGTCAATCATGGCCTGCACCTTCAGCGGCAGGCCGAACAGCTTGATGAAGCCTTCGGCATCCTGCTGGTTGTAGACATCGTCCTGATCGAAGGTGGCGTAATCCTCGCGGTAGAGGCTGTGCGGCGACTGGCGGCCAACCAGGATGGCCTGGCCTTTGTAGAGCTTGAAACGGGCGCGGCCGCTGACGTTGTGCTGCGTGACGTTGACGAACGCGTCCAGCGCTTCGCGCAGCGGAGTGAACCATTGGCCGTTGTAGACCAGGTCAGCGTACTTGAGCGCCACCTGCAGCTTGTAATGCAACGTCTCGCGGTCGAGCACCAGCTCTTCGATGGCCTGATGGGCCAGGTAGAGCAGGGCGCCGCCGGGGGTTTCGTAGACGCCGTGCGACTTGATGCCGACCAGGCGGTTCTCCACCAGGTCCACGCGGCCGATGCCATGGCGGCCGCCGATGGCGTTGAGGGCCTCCATGATGCCGAGCGGGCCGTGCGCCACGCCGTTGACGCGCACCGGCAGCCCTTGCTTGAAGTCAATCTCCAGGTATTCGGGCTGATCGGGCGCGTGCTCCGGCGCCACCGAAAGCTGGTACATCGGCTCTTCTGGCTCCAGCCAGGGATTTTCCAGCAGGCCGCCCTCATGGCTGATGTGCCAGAAGTTGCGGTCGCGGCTGTAGATGGACTTTTCGGTAGCGGTAACGGGGACGTTGTGCTTGGCCGCGTACTCCAGCGCGTCCTTGCGGCTGCGAATCTCCCACTCGCGCCAGGGCGCGATGATGCGCAAGCGCGGGTTGAGCGCCATGACCGTCAATTCGAAACGCACCTGGTCGTTGCCCTTGCCGGTCGCGCCGTGGGCCACCGCGTCGGCGCCTTCGGCCTCGGCAATCTCCACCATGCGCTTGGCGATCAAGGGCCGGGCGAAGGAGGTGCCGAGCAGATATTTACGTTCGTAGATGGCGCCCGCGCGCAGGGTGGGGAAGACGAAATCGTTGAGAAACTCCAGGCGCAGGTCTTCGACAAAGCATTTGCTGGCGCCGGAGGCGATGGCTTTGGCCTCCAGGCCGCTCAGCTCCTCAGCCTGGCCCAGGTCAGCCGTGAAGCAGATCACCTCGCAGCCGTAATGTTCGATCAGCCAGGGAACGATGACCGACGTATCCAGGCCGCCGCTGTAGGCCAGGACGCACTTTTTGATTGAATGACGAACAGACATGATTGGATGAACTCCTTTGCTTGCTTGCATGGCACAAAAAAGCCACGCGGGGGCCGATACCCCACGTGGCTTGAACGGCTACAGGTCAACGTGACCGCGTTGGTCAACGCCGCAGAGGCGTGCGACCAGCCCGGTCATAACCGGCAGCCGTGCGCCTGGGCCTCCTGACGAGTCGAGCAGTCGTGATCGTGAACATGAACGTAATTTACTCGAAGAAGGGAAGTTTGTCAAAGAGATGATACGATCAGCAGGAATTCCAAATAAGGTCAGAATAAGATCAAATATAGGCGTTGATCGGACCTGGATTGGAGGCTTCAGCCGGTTTCTTAGCCAGCAAAGCCGCAAACTGCACCGGCTAAAGCCTCGATTCCGGTCACATTTGGA
>JAYRVL010000857.1:0-10900 GCA_041918575.1 Anaerolineae bacterium
CAACGCCGTCAACCGCAACGTGCGCTGTACAAACAGCAAATCCAAATGGTCCCGGAATCGAGGCTTCAGCCGGTCTGCCACAGGGTTCTCAAGCGCCCAATAACCGGCTAAAGCCTCCATTCCAGATGTCTTCAGCAACCACATTTGGAATTCCTGCTGTACAAACCGGAGGCTTGCGTTACGGCCTGGGGTTTGCTTCTCTTGCCCAACGTCGTCCGGCCAGGAGGCCGGACCTACAGGACCTGAGAAACCATGAATGACACCATACCAGCCGTTCGTTTCACAGATGTCAGTCGTTACTTTGGCGAGGTCAAGGCGGTTGATCGCCTCGATCTCGACATTCTCGACGGTGAGTTCTTCACCCTACTTGGCCCCTCTGGCTCCGGCAAAACCACCTGCCTGCGTTTGATCGCCGGTTTCGAGCAGCCAACGGCCGGCAGCATCCGACTGCACGGCGTCGAAGTCGCCGGCGTGCCGCCCTACGGTCGTGATGTCAACACCGTCTTTCAAGACTACGCCCTCTTCCCGCACATGACCGTGGGCGACAACGTGGGCTATGGGTTGATGATTCGCAAAGTGCCCAAACCCACGCGCGACCAACGCGTCGCGCAGATGCTCGACCTGGTGCAGTTGACCGGCCTGGAGCGCCGCCGCCCCGCGCAGCTCTCCGGCGGTCAGCGCCAGCGCGTGGCCCTGGCGCGGGCGCTCATCGTTGAGCCGCGCGTCCTTCTGCTCGATGAACCGCTCGGCGCGCTCGACCTCAAGCTGCGCCAGCAGATGCAGATCGAACTCAAGGCCATTCAACAGCGTGTGGGTATCACCTTCGTCTACGTTACCCATGACCAGGAAGAAGCGCTGACCATGAGCGATCGCATCGCGGTCTTCAACCGCGGCAAGATCGAACAGATCGGCTCGCCGGCCGGACTCTACGAACACCCCGCGACCACTTTCGTGGCCGGCTTCGTGGGTACCTCCAACCTGATCAGCGGCCCGCTGGCGCAGCGCCTGACCGGCGCCAGCCACACCTTCGCCATCCGGCCGGAAAAAATTCACCTGCAAGCGCCTGACAAGCCGACGCCAGACGGCGCGTGCGCCATTGCCGGTCGAGTGCGTGATGTGATCTACCTGGGCCTCAATACCCGCTATCTGATCGAGATCGAGGGCGGCAAGGACCTGACCGTCATCGAACAGAACCTGACAACGACGTCCATGGAAGTTCTGGCGGCACGCGGCCGCGCCGTGCTGTGCGTGTGGGATGCCAGCTACAATCGCCCCCTGACCGCTTCAGCCTGACGAGGACAGGATCAAGGCCAGATGCTCAATCCTTCAACCCCCTCCCCATCACGTTGGGAGCGCGTCTCCACATTTCTCTATCTGCGCCCGCGCCTGTTCCTGCTGCTCCTCCTCGGCCCCGCGCTGCTGTGGATGCTCGTCGTCTACCTCGGCTCCCTGGGCACCCTGCTGCTGCAGAGCTTCTTCTCCCTGGATGATTTCACCGGGCAGATCGTGCGCCAGTTCACCCTGTCAACCTACGCCTCGCTGCTGACGCACGCCAACCTGGACATCGTGCTGCGCACCGCGGGAATGGCCGCGGCCGTCACCCTGGCCGATGCGCTGCTGGCCTTTCCCCTGGCCTACTTCATGGCTCGCTACGCCTCCCCCCGCGGCAAGGCCATCCTCTACCTGGCCGTGCTCATGCCGCTCTGGTCAAGCTACATCGTGCGCGTCTACTCCTGGCGCCTGATCCTGGCCAAGGAAGGAATCCTGACCTGGTTCCTGGCTCAGTTGGGCCTTTCCGGCCTGCTCGATGCCCTGTTGAGCCTGCCCTACCTGGGCGCGCCCGCGCTCGCCATTTCGCCCATCGGCATGTTCCTGGTTTTCACCTACGTCTGGCTGCCCTACATGGTGCTCCCCATCCAGGCCGCGCTCGAACGCCTGCCGCGTTCGCTGCTCGAAGCCTCGGGCGACTTGGGCGCGCAGCCCCGCCAGACCCTGCGCTTCATCACCCTGCCGCTGGTTTTGCCCGGCGTCGTGGCCGGCTCCATCTTCACCTTTGCGCTCACCCTGGGCGATTTCGTGGTGCCCTCCGCGCTCGGCAACTCCAGCTACTTCATCGGCCAGGCCGTGCTCACCCATCAAGGCACCTCAGGCAACATCCCCCTGGCCGCCGCCTTTACCGTGATCCCCATGGTCATCATGATCCTCTACCTGCTTGGCGCCCGACGCCTGGGAGCCTTCGATGCACTCTAGGCCCACCACACCGCGGCCGCCCTGGGGTTTGACGCTCACCACCCTGGCGGTCATCCTCTTCCTGCACTTTCCGTTCGTCGTCATTCTGCTCTACGCCTTCAGCACCGATGACGCCACCTTCCGCTTTCCCCTGCCTGGCCTGACGCTGCAATGGTTCGCCGTGGCCTGGAACCGCGCGGACGTCTGGCGGGCGCTGACCCTGTCGCTCCAGGTTGCCGCGACCGCCACGGCCATCGCCATCGTCCTGGGCACGCTCGCCGCCGCAGCCGTCTACCGCAGCAAATTCTTCGGCCGCGAGGCCATTTCCTTTCTCCTGGTGCTGCCGCTCGCCCTGCCCGGCATCGTCACCGGCATTGCCATGCGCTCGGCCATCGGCTTGCTCAATGTGCCGTTCAGCTTCTGGACCATCGTCATCGGCCATGCCACCTTCTGCATGGTCGTCGTCTACAACAACGTGCTCGCGCGCTTTCGGCGCACGGCCCGCAGCCAGATCGAGGCTTCGATGGACCTGGGAGCCAACGGCTTCCAAACCTTTCGCTTCATTGTGCTGCCGGCCATCGCCACCGCGCTGCTGGCCGGCGGCATGTTGGCTTTTGCCCTTTCCTTCGACGAGATCATCGTCACCACCTTTACGGCGGGCCAACAAGAGACCCTGCCCATTTGGATTTTCAGTCAGCTCACGCGCCCGCGCCAGCGGCCGGTCACCAACGTGGTGGCCGTGTTCGTGGTGGCGCTGACGTCCATTCCCATCCTGCTTTCCTACCGCTTGACACGCGACAGCGGCGAATAAATCGGCGGCCGTCTGCGACAGGTTGCCACACAAGGAGTGTTCTTCGATGCGAGACTACCAGATGTTCATCAACGGTGAATGGGTGGATGCCGAGGCCGGCCGCCGGTTCGACGTACTGAATCCGGCCACAGCCGAAGTGATTGCCACCGCGCCCGCGGCCGGCGCAGCCGATGTCAACCGCGCCGTGGTCGCGGCCCGCGCCGCGTTCGATGACGGGCCGTGGCGAGAGACCACCAGCCAGGAGCGTGGGCGCATCCTCTTCCGTCTGAGCCAGTGGGTGCGCGACAACGCCGCTCGCCTGGCCGAACTGGAAACCCTGGACTCCGGCAAGCCCATCGTCGAGTCCGAATACGACATGAACGACGTGGCAACCTGTTTCGAGTATTACGGCGGCCTGGCCACCAAGATCACCGGGCAGGTGCTGCAGGTGCCGGACAATGCCCTGGTTTTCACGCTCAAGGAACCGATCGGCGTCGCCGGCCAGATCATCCCCTGGAACTACCCCCTGCTGATGGCGGCCTGGAAATTGGCCCCCGCCCTCTGCGCCGGCTGCACCACCATCCTGAAACCGGCCGAGCAGACGCCGCTCACCGCGTTGGAGCTGGCGGCCGCGTTCGAGCAGGTGGGCCTGCCGCCGGGCGTGGTCAACATCGTCACCGGCTTTGGCGAGGCGGGCGCGGCCATCGTCGAGCACCCGGCCGTGGACAAAATTGCCTTCACCGGCTCGCAGGAGGTGGGCAAACTCATCATGAAGAACGCGGCGCCGACGCTCAAGCGCGTGACCCTGGAGCTGGGCGGCAAGTCGCCCAACATCTTCTTTGCAGACGCCGATTTTGCCGCGGCCGTGGACGGCGCCCTGTTCGGCGTCTTCATCAACCAGGGCGAGGTCTGCTCCGCGGGCAGTCGTGTGCTGGTGGCGCGCAGCATCTACAAGGACTTCATCGAGGCGATGGTGGAGAAGGCCAAGGGCATCAAGGTAGGCCCCGGCCTGGATCGCGACACCAAGATGGGGCCGCTGGTCAGCGCGGAACAACTGGCGCGGGTGAACCATTATCTCGACATCGGCCGGCGCGAGGGCGCGCGCGTGGCCAGCGGCGGCGGCCGCCTGACCGACCTCGGCCCCGGCTACTTCGTGCAACCGACCATCTTTTACGATGTGGACAATTCCATGACCATCGCGCGTGAGGAAATTTTTGGGCCGGTGATGTCCGTCATCCCCTTCGATGATGAGGCCGAAGCCCTGCGCCTGGCCAATGACACCTACTACGGCCTGGCCGCCGCGGTGTGGACGCGGGATATTTTCAAGGCCCTGCGCACCGTCAAAGCGCTGCGCGCGGGCATCGTCTGGGTCAACCACATGCAGCCAACCTACGTGGAAGCGCCGTGGGGCGGCTACAAGATGTCAGGCTTTGGCCGTGAGCTTGGCTCGTGGGGCGCGGAGGAATACCTGGAAACCAAACAGGTGTACATCAATCTCAACGAGGAGCGCATCGGCTGGTACGGCTGAGCGGGCCCGGGGACGCCGAACGGCCCGCGTCAGCCGCCGCCGTCTCTACCCGAATCGCCCGCCGCGGCAGCTCAAGGCGGTCGGCCTGCACGCCTGGGCGCGCGCGCCCGGGTTAGGCGCCCCCGCACCTGACCGAACGAACCTGGCCGAACCAGCGACCCCTTCCATTCGCCGCCTGCTTCAATGCTTCAACGCCTGTGAAGGGCCATCGAAGGGCCACTCAACGCCAACCGGTCTCCAATCTCCGCTCTCCGGTAGACCAGCCTAACTAGGGTTCGGCGTCCCTCAAGCGGACACACTCGCCAGCGCGTCGGCGAAGGTGTGCAGGGCGCTGTCAATCTGCGCGGCGCTGACGATCAGCGGCGGAATCCAGCGCACCACATTGCCCCAGGTGCCGCAGGTGAGCAGGAGCAGACCGCGCGCCAGGGCCGCCCTGGTCGCGGCCTGGGCCAGGGCTGCATCGGGTTGGCCCTGCCGCGTGAATTCGGTAGCCACCATCAGCCCCAGTCCGCGCACGTCGCCAATGGCCGGGAAACGCCCCTGTAACTCGCTCAACCCATCGCGCAACTGCTCCCCGCGCGCCTGGGCGTTGGCCAACAGCCCCTCGGACTGAATCACCTCGATGGTGGCGGTAGCGGCGGCGCAGGCGACCGCATTACCGCCAAAGGTGCCGCCGTGCGCGCCAACCGGCCAGCGGGCCATGGTCTCGCGCCGCGCCACAATCCCGCTCAACGGGAAGCCGGAGGCCATCCCCTTCGCCATCACCAGGATGTCGGGCACGACGCCCCAGTGTTCGGCCGCGAAGAAGCGCCCCGTGCGCCCAAATCCGCTCTGCACCTCGTCCAGGATGAGCAAAATGCCCTCACGGTCGCAGATGTCACGCAGCCCTTGCAGAAAACCGTCGGGCGGAACGACGTAGCCGCCTTCGCCCAAAATCGGCTCGACGAGGATTGCGGCCGTTTCTGAGGGCGCGGTCTGCGAGTGCAGAATCAACTCAAGTTGGCGCAGGGCAAATTCCACGGCCGCGGCCGGGCTAAGGACCAATTGATAGGCGTAGGGGAACGGCGCCACGAACACGCCGGCCATCAATGGCTGATAGCCGGCGCGATAGGTCGTCTTGGAGGTGGTGAGCGACATGGCGCCCACCGTGCGGCCATGAAAGCTGCCCTGAAAAACGATTAGATTCGGGCGGCCGGTGGCCTGGCGCGCCAGCTTGAAACTGCCCTCCACCGCCTCGGCGCCGCTGTTGGAGAAGAAAAAGGTGTCCAGCCCGGCCGGCGCGATGGGCAGCAATGCCTCGATCAGGTCGAGCATAGGCCGATGATAGACGATGTTGGCCTGGCCGTGAATCAGGCGGGCCACCTGCGCCTGCGCGGCCGCCACCACCGCGGGGTGGCAGTGACCGGTGTTGGTCACCCCAATGCCGCAGGTAAAATCGAGATAACGGCGCCCATCCATGTCATAGAGCCAGGCGCCTTCGCCTCGATCCACCATGATCGAAGCGCTGCGCGCCCACACGCGAGAAACATGAGCGAGAGCAGAATCGACCGACATGGTCTCACTCCTCGTCATCGGGCAGCTCATCCCAGACGCCCAACACCCAGCCGCTGACCGCCATGATCATGGTGGCCTCACCATCCGCGGCAAACACCAGCACCAGGCCATCCTCGGCGTCGCTGCTTACCTCGGCCACCACGTTGCCGCCCTCGGCCAGCTCGCCGAGCGCCTCTGTGATGTCATCCATCCCTTGCAGTGGATCGCCATCAGGATCGAAATAGGCGCTGGCGCCGTACACTTCGAGTAGCTGCCGATCGGCAAAATAGAGGTCGCAGTCGAAGAAGATGCGCTCAGCCTCCGGAACAGCCTCGGTTTCATCACCATAGGCCAGCGAATCTTCCCACAGGGTCAGGGTGGTCAGCAGCTTACCTTCGAGGGCGCGCAGGTCCTGCATGTCCCCATCTGTCACCACCGTCTTGATGCCGTCGTCGCCTGTACCGGCGCCGTTTCGGTTCCGAGAATCATCAGTCGCCATCTTTGCTTCTCCCTTCACGCTTTTCATCGTCCAATCGGCGTGCGCCGATCACTATAGTAAGTCAGATAAGGACTTGGGGTTCACGATCTGGACTCGAGGCTTCAGCCGGTTAGTCTGGGCTATGAGAGCCACCGGCTAAAGCCTCGAGCCCGGAAAATTATCTGAACAGCTATAGGCGCCTGCCGCGCTCACCGGCGCCGGGCATGCCTCAGTCTGCCGGCGTCACAATCAAGCGCGTGGGGATGGCGCTGCGTTCGATCAGATCGCCGGTGACTCGAAAACGGCTAAACTGCACCGGAACGCCCTGATCCACATAGAGATTGGGGCCATTTTGCAGGTGGTAGTGCAGATGGGGGCCGGGCGAAAGCCCAGAATTGCCGCAGCGCGCAATCTCCTGCCCGGCTGCAACGGCGGCGCCGTTGGGTGCGGCAATCGAACCGGCCTGCAGATGCGCCAGGAAGCTGAACTCGTGGTCGCTGTGCGCAATGAAGAGCGCGTTGCCAAACGACCGCCGCGGGTCCTCGCGCAGATCGGCCGCGTGCGGCATGGCGCCGGGCGGATTGTCCGGCATGTCAGCCGTCAAAATGACCACCTCGCCAGCGGCCGGCGCCAGCACCGGCTGGCCAAAGCTGTAATGATCTGCCAGCGTCAGGCCGCTGCCGCGAAACGTGCCGTTGTCCGGCCCCAGGCGCACAAAATCGAGGGCGAAGGGTTGGCTGATCGGCTCGCCCTTGTGCATATCGGTCCAATCGTTGCCCATGATGGTCCACCAGGCGCCGCGAAAAGGCAGGCGCAAGTCCACGATTTGTTCATAGGGCAGCAGGGGCGCGCCCCAGGCGGCCTGCTGTTCGGCGCCATCCTCCGTGCGCGCCGTCACCGTGACGAAAACCTGGGTCAGTTTTTCCAGTCCCGGTTCCCAAAAGTAACAGCGGCGCAGGGCCAGCCCTTCACCCGGGATCACTCGCACCGGAAAACTCTCGCCGATCAGGCGCGCCAGGCTGCGGCCGTTGCGGCGTCGCTCGCTCAGCAGTTGGCTGCCGCTGTAGATTTGGAACAACACATCGCTGATCGTCACCGGCGCGGCGGCCAGAATAGCCACCTCGAACACAAACTCCTGCGCAGGAGTCAGATTGGGATAGGGCAGCGCCTCATAGCGCCCAACGTAGATTTGCGCCGGGCTGATTTGCAGACGGATGACGCCGTGGTTATGTGACATGTCGCCTCGCTGCCTGCTAGTTCTTTTCGGACGGGAAAGCGCTCACCATCTTCTTGAGGTTGGCGAGCACCTCGCGTGCCAAATCGTTCAGGATGTTTTGCAGCAATTCCACATCCTTCAACTCATCTCCCAATAAAATGTCATACTGGATCATGGCCGAGATCAGCTTGAGTTCTCCGCGCGTATAGATAGCCTCGAAGTTGACTTCCACGTCATCTTCAGCGCCGTCGCTGCCAAACAGGGTGCGCAATTGTTCGGCCACCCGATTGACATCATCATCGTCCCGAATGGACTCGATGGCCGCCTCCGGCACGTGGTACTTGAGCGCCACTTCCACTTCCGGCGACGGGCCGGTGTCCTGGTGGCTGCACCATTCCTCAGCATCGTGATAGGGTGAGCACAGACCTTCGTCGCCATACAGGCTCAGCAGGGAGTTGGCGGCCTCCCACGTCAAACTCAATTCGGCCGATGCCCCGCCCAGGCGGTCCAAGAAACTGAGGTTGTTCAGGCCGATGATCACCTTGAATTCGCGGTCGAGGGTATTCATGTTGAGAAGGTTCTGAAAATGATACAACTTCAGCGACCGATGGCTCAGCGCCTGCACGATCATGCTGCAGAGCTGCTCATAAGCCACAATGCGTTCCGCGGCGGACAACTCTTCATCCAATTCCTCCAGTTCTTCTGGACTCAACACTTCGTCGTTGTCGAAGTCAGAGTCATCGTCGGCGCCGTTACCGTGGCCTCCTTGATGGTCAACCCCATTCCCGTTCTTTCCCATGGTCTTTGTTCCTCGAATCAAAATGTCTTTTTCGTGTGTTCGTAACTGCTCAGGCTACATGCTGCCGTAGGCAAGCGCTTGAAATTGCGCCTGAATGGCGCGTCAGCGCCGATGGACGTGACGGCCGGGTGTCCAACCTGCGTGGGCGCAATGCCGGTCGGCGCCGGGCGCTACCGGCCATGACGGACCTCGCGCCGCGCCGGGGAGCGCAGGGCCAGGAACGACTCGAACCAGGACTGCATGGCGGCCGTCGTTTGCCGCTCAGCCCTGGTGACGTCCACTTGCATCAAGCAGACGAGAGCCTCCTGCGGCGCCAGACGGTAGTAGATGTCCACGACCTCCAGCGAATCGGTGCGCACCCATTTGTCGGTCCAATCGTTCAGGAAGTAGGCCAGGCAGGTGCGGCAGCGCCAAATGGAAAAGGTGCGTTCATCCCCTTCGGTGGTGCGGCAGCGCTGCGCGCCGAGGTTTGCCATGCGGCCTGGGCAGGCGAGACACGGAATCGCGCCGGGGCGCTTGCCGCTGCGCTCCGCTATCCGCTCCACCGGCTCGTCGCCGCTCGTTTGCACGGCCGGGCGCGAGAACCATCGCTGCCAAAACGACGTCCTGCCTGGCGCAGGCGTTGGCTGCGCCGCAGGCGTCGGGGGCGCCGCGGTGACGGGGCTGGGCGCCGCGGCCTGGCCGGCTGGGGTAAACTGCTGACAGGGTGCAGCCAGGGCGGTCTGGGCGCAGATATCGTTGGTAAGCCGGCCCACGCGCTTCCAGGTGCAGTGTCCGGCGCGGCCGGCCGGCGCGGCCGGCGCCAACCAGTGCGCGCAAGCGCCGCAGGCGGTGATGTCCAGCCCCTGCGGCGCCAACTGCGCCTGTAATTCGTGAAAGATCGCGGTGAAATTTGCCTCCGGCGGCAGCGCAACGGCGGCGATAGTCACATCGTGCTGGGAGAGCAGCCAGGGGCGATTGGGGGTAGCCGGAATCAGCACGAGGGAACCAATCGTTTCGCCGGGCAGCGCAATTCTGAAAATTTCGGTACGGTTCAACGGCATGATGCCTTACCTCAGGATGCTCAGTCACAAGATGCGGCTATTCTACCCGATTACGGACGACTTGTAAACCCCCACGCCGGGCGCCAGCAATTCCAAACGCACGCCGCATCTTTCACTACAAAGGTCGCGGAGAGCGCAGAGGAATCGCGCCTGCCGTTGGAACGTGGGAACGCGGCGGGTCATTCGGACTTGATCTCGGTCCACAACTGTTCGATCATCGGGGTCACATCGCCCAGGTCGCGCAGGAATTCGAGTCTGCTCATCACCTCACTCGACGGATAGATGCTGGTGTTGCCGCTGATTTCCGGGTTGATGAACGGCGTCGCCGCCTCGTTGGGGCTGGCATACCAGGTGTAATCGGTCAGGCGGGCGCCGATGTCCGGCCGCAGCAAGAAGTTGATGAAGATTTCCGCGGTGTACTGACTGGGCGCATCTGCGGGCACGACCATGTTGTCAACCCAGATGGTGGCGCCTTCCGTGGGCACAATGTAGACGAGATCGGAGTTTTCTTCCATGGCCTTGGCAAACTCACCGCTGAAGCCGTGGCTCACCGCCACGTCGCCCGCCTGCAAGGTGTCGGCGAAACTGGCGCTGTCGAAAGTGGTGATGCAAGGCTTGATGGCGCTCACCATCTCTTTGGCCTGCGTCCAATGGGCGGGGTCGGTGTCGTTCATTGAAAAGCCTTTCAGCTTGAGCGCCGCGCCCATCACCTCGCGCGCGTCGTTGAGCAGGCTGAGTCCGCCCAGCGCGCACGCCTTCTGCGGGTCGAAGATATCGTTCCAGCCGTCAATTTCTGCACCCACGCGTTTGCTGTTGTAGGCCAGGCCGGTCGTGCCCCATTGGTAGGGGACCGACACCTTTTGCTCCGGGTCATAGGGCGGATTGTGAAACATCGGAGCGATGTTCTTGGCGTTAGGAATGTGATTGAAATCGAGTGTCGCCAACAGATTCAGTTCGCGCATAATGGCGACCATGTAATCTGATGGAATAATCACATCATAACCGCTGGCGCCGGCTTGCAGCTTGGCCAGCAAGTCTTCATTGCTGGCAAAAGTGTCCTGCACCACCTTGACTCCGCACTCCTTTTGGAAATCGGCCAGAATGGCATCATCCATGTAGCTGGTCCAATTGTAGAGGTGGAGCGTTTTTGCCAGTTTGCTCTTGTCGCCGCAGGTGGCCGCGTCGCCGGGCGTTGGCTGGTCCACCGCGGGCGTGGACGCAGGGGGCGTCGGTGCGCCGGCCTGGCAAGCGGCCAGGAGCAGCGCGATCAGGACAAGGCCAGGC
>JAYRVL010000858.1:0-3451 GCA_041918575.1 Anaerolineae bacterium
GATCGTGAAACGTCGCGGCTCAACCCCGCGCTGGTGTGGCTTGTCGTCGTGGGGATAGCCCTCGTTGGTCTGATGGCAATGTCCAACACGCTGCTTGTGGAGCTGACCGCATCGGCGCCAGCGAGCGTTGCGCAGGCGTCGCTGGCGCCCGGTACGGAAGGACTGCTGCGCCAGACCGCCGGCCATCTCTCGAAGATGCTGGGTGGGGCAAGCGTCGGCGGCTTCCCGGGCTTCGAGCCGCCGGGGGATGACGACAAGTACCGGCGCAAGATCAAAGAGCAGAGCTATAATGCTCAAGACGTCAATGATTGGGTCAAAGAGATCAACAACTTTCTCGGGCAGATCGTCAAAAAAAAATCCGGGCTTGTCGTTGGAGGAGATATTGCAGAGGCAGGGTTTGTCACAGGTTGAGACTAGAGAGTTCGTCGAAGCGCTTCAAAGCACGCACAACACAGCCAAGGTTTTGTCAGAATACGGCGTGAATTCCGAAACGGTCAAGATACTTGAATCGCTGCTGAAAACATTGAGGGTGCCTTTATGGTCATACTAGGTGGACTACGCCCGTTCGAGCGGCTACATGATGGTATTCAGGTCCGATTACGGCTTGAGGACTGGCCGACGGATGTGCCACTGCCGGCAGAGAGCGCAATCGCTAGGGTCGGGGAAAACCATGAAATCCCGTTGCATCCCTATTGGCGCATTGTTCTCGAACCGGAGCGCACGGTCGAAGCCATTGCCGGTCAGTTCATCTTTCCACTCTCGTTAGACGCGGCAATCGCCTGGTATCAGAGCGAAATGGCAAAATGCGGCTGGATCGAGCTGACCGAAAAAGGCTACAGAATGCCTGCATCCGCGGCGCTGCACTTTGAGCATCCAGCGAGCAATGTCCGCGTTGTGGTTGGCTTGCGCGATTGGCTAGAGCGAAAAGTGTCAGACGCCTTCATCCGCCGCATCGTCGAGCATCCCTGGTCGCCTCCCAGCAACGGCAATCCCTCAGGGACGCTTCGCAGGAGCGCGGGCGCGAATGCCAAGCCTTCCACGCATACGTCAAAGGCGAAAAAGCGCCGCGTGCAGCACACACTTGCCCTGGCGGATACGCAAGTGCCAGGGAGGCGCGTAATCGGGTGACCGCGTAGTTGGATTGTTCGGTAGTTGGGTAGTTCGATGGTTGGATGGCAACCGGGAGAGAGAAAGGCAATGCGATTTAGCGAACTGGTCAAACTGCTCGAACGAAATGGGTTCCGGCTTGTGCGTGAAAAAGGTTCCATCCGCTATTATGCCAAGCCGGGAATCGAGAAATTGATTCGAGTGGACTTTCACGGAGGCAAAGAAGTGCCAACCGGCACCTGCAATGCAATCCTGAAAGCCGCCGAACTCAAAGGGAAGGAAATCACAAACGATGCTTAAACTACGATATTCGCTAGTCATTGAGGCGACAGAGGACCTAAACTTCTTCGGATTTTATTCGCCCGACTTGGAAGGCTTTACCGGTGTTGGTAATTCGATTGAGGATTGCATCTACAAAGCAACCTGGGGTATGGAAGAACACTTGGCGCTCTTGCGAGAGCAGAAGTTGAGTGCTCCACCGCCCTCGCCCCATCCGAGTATCATCATTGAGAATGAGCATCGTGCGCCACAGCTCGCGTACACAAATTGACACGAACATTTCTGCCACGAATCCTTCGACGGGCTCAGGACAGGTTTCATGAACTGACACGAACATTTCTGCCACGAATTGCACGAATTACCACGAATCGAAACCCTTCGTGAAAATTAGTGAAATTCGTGGCAAAAAGACCCAATCTCTGCCACGAATCAAAACCCTTCGTGAAAATTAGTGAAATTCGTGGCAAAAAACCCATTCGTGGCCGAAGGACGATACAGAGTCACTCGATGAAAGACCAAGCCGAAATCAGTATGCCGCGCGAACGGTGTCTTGCATGACGAAAAAAGCGTTCATCACCGGTATCACCGGCCAGGA
Organism: Anaerolineae bacterium; assembly: GCA_041918575.1. Taxonomy (GTDB): domain Bacteria; phylum Chloroflexota; class Anaerolineae; order SSC4; family Amarolineaceae; genus Amarolinea. Next base: position 1,982 of record JAYRVL010000858.1, read on the forward strand.
TGGCTCGTACCTGGCGGAGTTGCTGCTGGGCAAGGGCTACGAGGTGCATGGCCTGATTCGGCGGGCGAGCACTTTCAACACGCGGCGGATTGAGCACCTCTACCGCGACCCGCACAACGGCGCGGATTTGCGCCTGCATTTGCACTATGGCGATATGGCCAGCTCCGGCGACCTGCTGGGGCTGATCTATGACCTGCGGCCTGACGAGATCTACCACCTGGCCGCGCAGAGCCACGTGCGGGTGAGCTTCGACATGCCGGAGTACACGGCCGATGTGACGGGGGTGGGGACGCTGCGCCTGCTGGAGGCGATCCGCCGCAGCGGTGTGCCGGCACGGTTCTACCAGGCCTCGTCCAGCGAGATGTTCGGCAGCGCACCGCCGCCACAGGGTGAGACGACGCCGTTCCAGCCGCAAAGCCCGTACGCGGCGGCCAAAGGCCCGCATGGCCTGGCTTGTGCCTCAGCGTGACAGGAGGATGTAAATGTACACACCGTTGGCAGCAGCGACACCCCCCCATCTGACAAAAGGTATCCCAGCCGTCATTGGCGGCAGTTCGCTCCTTGAAACCCTGGCGGCTTTGCCCATGCGCCAACAGAATCGCCTTGCGGATGAAGCGCGAACCTACTATCAGGCTCTGGATCGTGCCATCGGCAGGATTCTGGCGCCGAGTGTGGGCAGGACAGGCGATCAGTTCATGGCCGTGGATGAGGTGATCCCGCTCTACGGGGTCGGCGCGACCCCTGACGAGGCGCTGGCCGATTATCGTTCGGTGGTGGTCGAGTATTATGAGACCCTGGAGGAGGATGTTGATGAGCTTGGGCAAGCACTTCAGGGGCAACTGGCGGTGCTGCGCCAGGTCTTTGGGCAAGTAGATCAAGGGTAGGTGTGCTGATGCCCATCTCAGGTCGGAAGATGGATCATGTTCTGGTCAATGTCCTGGGCTATGAGCGCCGGGCGGGGCGGCATCAAATCTACGTTCTCCGGCTGCGCGGCAAACAGGTCGCGCGCACGTTGATTTCGCATGGTGTGCGCGAGATCGGTGATGATCTGATGGCTGTCATGGCGCAGCAGATGGGCATCACGCTCTCTCAACTCAGGAAATTGGTCGCCGGCAAGATGAGCCGCGATGAGTATTACGGCCTGCTACAGGAGCGGGGTGAGTAAGTCGTGAAGAATCAACTTCTTTCCAAGATTCATGATCACACCGCGGTTGTCGCGGTGATCGGCCCGGGCTACGTGGGGCTGCCGCTGGCCGTGGCCTTCGCGGAGAAGGGCTTTCCCACAGGGTCACACAAATTCGGAATGCTATCCTGAGGGAGTGGGCGTCTGAGTTTGACTTCTCTTGCCGTTGCCGTCTATAATAGCATCCTCTTGCCCAAGAAAACGATCCCGGCACGATCCAAGCCGGAATCCGCCTCGATGCCGAGCGCGGCAAGAAGGTCCTCATACGCTTCTCCAGACCTGAGGAC
>JAYRVL010000859.1:0-1799 GCA_041918575.1 Anaerolineae bacterium
CAGCGCGTACAGCGCCCGCAGGCCCTCCACCTGGCCCTCGCCAAAAAGATCGCCCCCTTCCACGATTTCGCTGATGGCCTGCTCGAACGGAATCGTCACCCACTGGCCTTCCCCGCGCTTGGTGCCGGGCTTGCGCTTGAGCACGCTGACGATGCGGTACGGATCGTAGGCGGTTTGCAGGCCGGCCTGGCCCTTGGGACAGAGCGCGCCCTCGATGGTTGCCATCTCTTTGACCGGCGTCTTGTACGGCAGGTGCGGCCACAGGCACCAGGGGCTGTAGGGGTTACCGTCAATCTTGGCGGCCACGCCGTCCAGCAGCTTGACCTTGATGCCGCAGCCGGTGTTGCACTGCAGACAGACCGTGTAGATTTGATTTTCTGGCTGCGCCTCGAAGAAAGAATTTTCCTCGGCCGTCAGCGCGCGTTGGATGGCCTGCATGGCCGCGGGCATACTGCCCAGCAGCGCCACTGCGCCGGCCGTTGCGGCCGACAGCTTGAGAAAATCGCGGCGGCTCAAATACCCGGCAGGGCAGGCTTCGGTGTCAGTCGTCATTACTTTGAGGAAATTCGTATCCATACCTTTGTCTCCTGATTCCTGAGAGGGCCGGCAACGGTGGTTGCCGTTCTCCTGCGAGCCGTGCCGCAAGGAGATTGCGCCTCGGCCAAGATTCATGTCCCCTTCTCCGTCGTCACCAATGGCAGCAGGCGCCGGCCGATCAAGAAGATGAGCGCAGCCAGCCCGATTTGCCAGACGAAAACTAACCATTCCGTCACGCTGGGGAAGTAATTCAAGCTCAGGCCGGGACCGCTGAACGCCTGCTCCAGGCCATGAATCTCGCTCACGGCCAGGCCGGGGATGACGATGTTCAAGCGCACCGCCAGGAACGTGGTGGCAATGAGCACGCCGGCTGTGGCGACCGCCCATGTCTTGTGCCGGACAAACATGAGCAGCAGGCCGGGCACAACGACGCCCAGGCCCATGTGAATGATCCAGAATGCCCACCAGTAGGGGCCAAACAGCACCAGGCGCAGGCTGGCCGTTTCCACCGGCGTGCCGTTCCAGAGCGAGATGGAAAATTCGGCCCACTCCAGCAGCACATCCAGCGCCAGGAGCGCCAGCACGATCTGGCCCAGGAAGCGCATCAGATTGCTGTGCGATTCGGTGCCCGGCTCTGGCCCCCAAATGGCATTGATGAAGGTGAGCAAGGCGCCGCCGGAGAGAAGTGCGCCGACCAGGAACAGGATGGGCGTCAGCGCGGAGTTCCAGTAGGGGCGCGCAGCAATGACGCCGAAAATGGCGCCCACCGAACCGTGGAACGCGATCGCCAGCAGCACGCCCAGGCTGCCCAGGATGCGCAGCAGGCGGCGGTCGCCGGCCAGGGTGGCTTCGGAGACGTCGCGGCGGCCAAAGGTGAGAAAACGCATCAGCGCGTTCTTGCTGCTCCAGGCCACCAGGTCGGCGCGCATCGCCAGCCACAGTTCCACCAGGAGGAGCACGAAGTAGGCGGCGTAGAACCAGATCATCCAACCCATGATGGAGCGGAAACTGGTCTGGAACATCAGCTTCCAGACACGCTCAGGGCGCCCCAGGTCGAGCCAGATGCAGACCACCGCGCCACACAGCGTTACCAGCGCGGTGAAGAGGGCGAGTTTGCCGACCTGTTCGAGCTTTTCGCGGCCGAATTCGGCGCCGGCCGGCAACCCAACGGCCGGCGCTGCCACCGTGCCGACCCCGCCCAGGCGGCGAATGTTGAAGACATAAATGAGGGTGGAAAACAGGAACGCGCCGGCCGAGAGGCC
>JAYRVL010000860.1:0-1730 GCA_041918575.1 Anaerolineae bacterium
ATTTAATTGAGGATTGTGAGCAGAACTTTAATTGTGGCTCACGCGGTAACTGCTCACCCTGCAGGCCGATTTGGACAGGATGAACAGGATGTACAGGATTCTTGCTCTGTGGTATGCAAAACTATCGGCACGAGAGTTCGAATATCCTGTCAATCCTGTGAATCCTGTCTGAATTCCAGGCAGACCCAGCAGTTACCTCACGCGGGCAGATGAAAATCGAGCAGGGGTGAGTGGAAGGGCTGCAGGGACAGCGCCTCGGCGTAGGCAAGCACGACGGCGCTGGCCGGCATGTCCATCTGGCCGTCGCGCACGCTCACGGTCGCGCCGCTCAGCAGATCCACGTAGTCGCCGGCCGGCAGCAGCGCCTGCACCCGGCCCGTTTCCGCCGTGACGTTGAAGAGACCGTACAGATTACCGGCCTCACCCTGCCAGGCCGCCTGGATCAGCGGCTCGGCGGCCGTCAGCACGAACTGGCCCGTGGTCAGCGCAGGATGTTTCTTGAGCCGCGCCAGCGTGGTCAGAAACGGCTGCCAGGCGTAATTTCCCCCTGCCACCTTGTCCACATCGAACAGCGAAGGGGTGTGCGTGGCGCCAGCCTCCTGCCCGCCGTAGATCAGGAACGCGCCGCGGTTGAATGCTTCGAATGCGGTCCAGGCCAGCGCCTGGTTGAGCGACGGCGCCAGGCGCATGATGCGCATCTGGTCATGATTTTCCACGCAGCGCAGCTTGATGAAATTATCTGGATAGATGGCGTCCTGAAAGCGCAGCATCTCCAGGTAGCGCTCGACCGGCGCCTGACCGACGACCGCAGCCTGCCAGACCGGCCAGATGTCATAGTCGTAAGTCAGATCGAAAGCCTGATAAAGCTCGCTGTCGGACAGCCCGCTCAAGTTGACGGAGCGGCGGTAAGTCACCCAACCCGCATGGACCGACTCCGCCAGCCAGATCACCCCTGGCTTGACCTGCGCCACGGCCGCGCGCGCCCGGCGCCAGAAATCGAGCGGCAGCAGTGAAGCCACATCGCAGCGAAAGCCATCCACGCCAAACGCAGCCCACTGCTGCAGCGTTTCGATCAGGTATTGCACGAGTTCCTCGTTGGGATGCTTGAGATCAATCACGTCGCTCCAATCCGGCACGGTGGTGACAGGTAAACCGCTGGCGTCCTGATGATACCAGTCGGGATGCTGGCGCACCAGCACAGAATCGTGCGCGGTGTGATTATAAACGACATCAATCATCACCTTGAGACCCAGGCGATGCGCCGCAGCGATCAGGCGCGCAAAGTCTGCTTTGGTACCATATTCAGGATTGACTGCACGATAATCCAGGATAGAGTATGGACAGCCGAGGCTGCCTTTCTTGTTGAGCTGGCCGATGGGATGGATGGGCATGAACCAGACGATGTCCACGCCCATGCCGGCCAGCCGCGGCAAATCAGCCTCCACATCGGCAAAGACGCCGTTGGGGCCGTGATTGCGCACGTAGACTTCGTAGATGACCAGATTGCGGTAGTTTTTTGGTGTATCGAATGCCATATCTCGTTTCTTTCCAGGTGAGGCGCACATGGCGTCTCTGATGATCTATCGGCCGCAGCAGTTCCAAATGTAGCACACATTCAACCACAAAGAGCACAGAGAACACAAAGAAACGGCAGATCAGACGCAAATCGGCAACTTCTCTGCGTTCTTTGTGATCTCTGTGGTAAAAAACCAGGCTACATTTGGAACTGC
>JAYRVL010000861.1:0-6686 GCA_041918575.1 Anaerolineae bacterium
ATCACGAACACCGCGGCGGCCAGGGAGGTGAGCGCTTCGCTCTGACGCCCCAGGGTGAGCGCCATCACCGCCAGCGCGCCCATGAGACCGGCGCGCACGACGGCCGGGTCCGCGCCCACCAGGAGGACGTAGACCACGAGACCGCTCAGCACCAGCCACACCCCGCGACGCTTGCCGAACAGGCGAGTGGCCGCGGAGGCCAGCATGGCGACCACCAGGCTGATGTTGGAGCCGGAGATGACGATGATGTGCGACGTGCCGGTCAGGTTGAAGCGCTCGTAGAGATCTTTGGGGATTTCACGATCAAGGCCGAGCAGGATGCCCTGCGCCAGCCCCGCGGCCGGCGCTGGCATGAGCTGTGTGATGATCTCTGCGCTGCGGCTGCGCACCGCGTAGAGCGCGGCCCACAGCGGGCTGCCCTGCCCCGCGGCCAGACGCTCGATCTGCGCCTGGCGCAGCAGCGCGTAGACTCCTTTGCGGGCCAGGTAGGCCTGATAGTCGAAATCTTCGAGCTGCGGCGGCGTTTGCAGTTTGCCGCGGATGCGCACCTGGTCGCCATAGGCAAAGAGGGGGTAGCGCGGCGCCTGCACCAGGACCAGGCCCTGCACTGGGTGATCTTCCTCGCCAATCTGCAGGCGCTCGGCGCGTACGCGGTACTGCGTCTGGCGGTCACGCGGATCTGGATCGCCTTCGATGATGCCCGTGAGGGTGACGGCGGCCGGCTGTTCGTCGCTGCCGTTGTAGAAGGCCACATCGGTCGGCCCCAGGCAGGGCGTCGCGGGTGTGACCTGGTAGCGGCCCGCGGCCAACAGGAGCATCACCGCCAGGCCCGCGGCCAGCCTGAGCGCGGGCAGGCGACCGGCGGTCACGCCGATGAGCGCCGCGATGCCGGCGCCCGTCGGCCAGATCCAGCGCGGTGTGTCGCATGAAACGATGTGCTGTTGCCAGAGCCAGTGCGCCAGGGCAATTCCGGCCAGCCAGGCGACCGTCAGACGATCCAGGCGTATCATTTCTGCCTCTTCCGCCCAACTTGCTTCAACCGTAGATGCGGCAAGCCGGAGGCTTGCGTTACACCCGTAGGTCACGCCTCCGGCGTGACGATGCGGCAAGCCGGAGGCGTGCGTTACACCCGTAGGTCACGCCTCCGGCGTGACGATGCTCTCAGCGACGAATCACACTCTCAACGAATGAAAATCGGGCGATTTCGCGGGGAAAGGCGCCCAAGAAACGGCCTGATGATTTGCTTTTGCTCTTTTGATATGCTACACTGGCAGCGATAACGGGAAGCCCCCGCTGTCAGGACAGAAAATTCGTCCTGAGAAGTCGAACATGGGCATGGTGTTTCGCGTACGTGGTGTCGTGATGACCTGGCAACGAAGCTGGCCCCAATCACCCGTACTCGGTCTGGTCGAACCTCGGTTGTAATCATCGCCCCCAGGAGACATTAGCATTCAAGGTGTTCCGCCGCGCCGTCTGTTCGTGGGGTCAGAGCCTGATGCGCCTCCCCAGGCCCGCCCAAGCCTCTCTTTGTCCGTGCCCATGATCTCGATCGTTTTGTGTGTCGTAGAAATCGCGCGTCTGTCGTAGCCTTTGCTCCAACGCGTCGCATGGCTGTTGACTGCGGTTGTTGCCCTTTTCAGACAACGACGCGGCGGCGCATTCCCTGCGCCCGCAGCCAGGCGACGTTCAGGAAAAAACACTTGTGACTTTGGCAAAATCAGGGCCGGGCGGCGTCGCCGCCGGCCTGCGCCTCTATCTTTCACGCCAGGCGAGCAGCGCCTGGCGTTATGTTGTTGAACAAACGCTGTTCGCCCTGCTCGGCTGGGCGCCGACGGTGATTGGCATTGGTCTGCGCGGCCTGGCCTACCGGCTGATCCTGCACATGGACGGCCTGGCGGCCATCGAAAGCCACGTGCGGCTGCGTTTTGCGGATCAGATCTCCCTGGGGCGCCAGGTCTATCTCGATCAGGGCGTCTATTTGCACGCCTGCCCGGCCGGTATTCGCATCGGCGATAACACGTTCATCATGCATGGCGCGGTGCTGCACGTCTATAACTTTCGCGGGCTGCCCCACGCGTTCATTCATATCGGCCGCGACAGCCTGATCGGCGAGATGAATGTGCTGCGCGGTCAGGGCGGCATCACCATTGGCGATCGCGTCTATACCGCGCCCCTGGTGCAGATTCTGGCCGTCAACCATGTCTTCGACGACCCCACGCGGCCCGTGATCGAACAAGGCATCACGGCCGAGGGAATTGTCATCGAAGACGATGTCTGGATTGGCGCGGGCGCGATTGTGACCGACGGCGTGCGCATTGGCAAAGGGGCGGTGGTGGCGGCCGGCGCGGTGGTGACCGGCGATGTGCCGCCGCACACGGTTGTGGGCGGCGTGCCGGCCCGCATCCTGACCGACCTGGAAACTGCCAACCTACCGCCGCCGAACAAGCCGATCTATCATGTGTAAAGTCTTTGCCCAGGGATTCTGTTTTTCATGAATACGCTTTCGATTGTGATCCCCGCCTACAATGAAGAAAAGGCCATCGAGGCTGTGATGCGCCGCGTGTTGGACACGCGCCCGGCCCTGGCGGCCGTCGGCGTCCCGCAGGTGGAACTGATCGTCGTGGATGACGGCTCGGCCGACCGCACGGCCGCGCTGGTCGAAGCCACCCCCGGCGCGCGCCTGATTCGCCATGCCCGCAACAGCGGCTATGGCGCGGCCCTGAAAACCGGCTTCGCCGCAGCTACCGGTGAATGGATCGGTTTCCTGGACGCGGACGGCACCTATCCGCCGGAGCATTTTCCCCAACTCTACCAGGCGGCTGTGGCTCAGCAGGCCGACATCGTCATCGCTTCGCGCATGGCCGGCGCGGCCAGCGAGATGCCGGCGGTGCGCCGGTTGGGCAACGTCATCTTTGCCCAACTGGTCAGCCTGGTCAGCGGCCAGCGCATCAGCGACTCGGCCAGCGGCATGCGCCTGTTCAAGAAGTCCATCCTGGCTCAAATCTATCCTCTGCCCGATGGTCTGAACCTGACGCCGGTGATGAGCACCCGCGCGCTGCACGAGCGCCTGCGCATGATCGAAGCGCCCATCCCTTACGCCGAACGGGTGGGGCGGTCGAAGCTGAACGTGGCGCGGGACGGCGCGGTCTTTGCCCAGTCCATCGTCTGGACCGCGTTGACCTACAACCCGGTGCGCCTGCTGGGATTGATCAGCCTGGCCGCGCTGAGCGTGACGGCGCTGGTGGGCGCGATCATCCTGCTGCAGCGCGGCCAGGGCGTCACCGAGTTGAGCGCCTGGGGGGTTTTCGCCCTCTTCTCCGCGCTGGTGTTGGCGGTGGCGGGCGTCAGTCTCTTTGCCCTGGGCGCCATGTTCAATTACCTGGTGGCGATTTTCTACGAGCGGCCCATTCGCCAGGGGTTGTTCGGCCGGCCGCTCTTCAACCCGCCCCTGGACCGTCAGTTCTGGTGGATGGGGCTGTTGGGCATGGTCGCGGGGCTGGCGTTGGGCCTTGTCAGTCTTTTTCTCAGCCTTAGCGGTTGGCCCCTGACGCGGCTCTGGTTCTGGCAGCTTCTGGCGGCCCTGAGCACCCTGGTGGGCCTGCAGTTGGTCATCAGTTGGTTCATCATGCGCGTGCTCGAGGAACTGAGCCAGCGCAAGGCCCGCGTCGCCAGCGACCTGGAAGGACATCCCACTCTGGCGCCAGGAGGAAATACCCATGTCTGATCAATCGCCCGAGCTTGCCCCTGACTTGCGCGCCAACCTGGGCCGACACCGCGTGCCGCCGCTGCCCAGGGCGCAGTTTCCGGACGCGGGCGCAACCGTGCAAACCCTCACCTCGTCCACGCGACCGCCCGGCCGCGTGGATGTGCTGCTGGTCAACCCGCCGTCGCCCGATGGCGGCATCTGGATTCGCAGCCAGCACCGGGTGGGCCGCCGCAGCCGTGAAAACATGATCTGGCCCCAGGTCAGCCTGGCGCAGATGGCCGCCATCCTCGCGCCGGAGTACACGGTCAGGGTGGTGGATTGCATCGCCACGCGCATGACCTGGTCGGAGTTCGAGAAGCTGCTCGATGAGGTGCGCCCCCGCTACTACGTGACCCAGGTCACCGCGCCCACCCTGCGTAACGACATGGTCGGCGTTTTCCTGGCAAAATCGGTCGGCGCACAGACGATGGCCTTCGGCACGCACGTGACGCCGATGACCCTGGAAACGATGCGACCATTTCCGGCGCTTGATTACGTGCTGCGCGGGGAGCCGGAGATGACGTTGCGCGAGCTGCTCGACCGCCAGGAGGGCAAAGCGCCGAGTAGCCCGGCGATTGCGCGTATGCTGGAAGCTACCGGCGGCGCGACGCCTGCGACCGCGCCGCGCCTGGGTCGTGTGCGCATCCAGGCGCCGCCCGGCGCTGAGGCGGTCGCGCCGATCACCCTGGCCCTCAGCGCGGACCCGCCGGTCCTGCCCGCTGCGCCGCTGGCCGCTATCCGGGGGCTGGCCTGGCGCCAGGGCGATGAGATCATCATCAACCCGGATCGGCCCTTCATGCCCAGCCTGGACGATCTGCCCATGCCCGCGCACGAGCTGCTGCCGCTCGACCGGCAGCGCATGCCGATGATCAAAGGGCCGTTCACCTTCATTGTGACCAGTCGCGGCTGCCCGGCCGGCTGCAAATACTGCATCAAACATGTCAGCTACCAGAACAGCGTGCGCCTGCGTGCGCCGGAGAAGATTCTGGAGGAGCTGCAGTACCTGGCTTCCCTGGGCATTCACAACGTCCACATGTACGCGGATCTGTTCACCGTCAATCGGGAGCAGGTGGTGAAGCTGTGTCAGTTGATCATCGAAACGGGCCTGAAGGTGCGCTGGACGTGCAACAGCCGCGTGGATTACGTGGACGAGGAGATGCTGCGCCTGATGGGCCGCGCAGGCTGTTGGTACATTTCCTGGGGCATCGAGAGCGCCAACGAACAGATTCTGAAGCGAGCGCGCAAGGGCTATCGCAAGGAACAGGCCTTCAAGGCGTTGACCTGGTCGAAGGCGGCCGGCATCAACAACTGGGGTTACTTCATCATCGGCCTGCCCGGTGAAACCGAGGAGACGATCCAGGAAACGATCGCCTACGCCAAAGAGCTGCCGCTCGACATTGCCCTCTTCCACATCGCTGCGCCCTATCCGGGCACCCCATTTTTCTATGAAGTGGTGGAGAACAACTGGTTCCGCGCCGGCGTCAAGTGGGAGGAGGTGGACATGGATCAGTCCACGGTGCTCGACTATCCCACGCTTTCCGCGGAACGGTTGGAATACTGGCAGAAGCGGGCGACCCGTGAATGGTCGCTGCGCCCCGGCCCCATCATGACCTTCCTGCGCGGGCTGAACACCTGGGAAGGTTTCAAGAGCGCGGTCAACGTGGGCTGGCAAACGCTCAAGTTCGTGCGCAGTTAGGCCGCGTGGCGCTCGTTAATCTGGCGGCCAGCGGCCTGGCCGGAGTGCTCTGGTACCTCTGGCCACAGCTTGGCCCCTGGCCGCTCCTGCTCGTGCTGGTCGGTCAGATCGGCCGGGTTCGCAGCAGCGGGCAGTGGCTGCCCCGCACCCGGTTCGATGCGCCGCTGCTGCTCTTTTTTGTCACCGCGCTGCTGGCCGCGATCCTGGCCTACAATCCAACCCTGGCTTGGGCCAAGTTCTGGGTCATCGTGGCCGGCCTGGCGCTCTACGCCGCGCTGGCGACTACGCCCGAAGAGGTGATGCTGCCACGGGTGGGCGTCATCGCCCCGCGCCGCCTGCTGGTGGGCAGCCTTGCCAGCCTGGTCGCCCTCTATTTTCTGTTCACCAACGATTGGCTGCGCTGGCAGGGTAAGCTGCCGAGCCTCGATCCGCTGCTCACCTGGCTTGCCGCCTGGCAGCCGGCCCTGCCCGGTCATCGCCTGCACCCGAACGTGGCGGGCGGGTTGATTGCCGCGCTGCTGCCGCTACAGGCGGCCGCGCTGTCGGGCAGCCGGGCGCGCGGGCCGCTGCTGGCGCTTTCTGGCGCCGGCCTGCTCTTGTCTCTGTCGCGCGGGGCTTGGGCCGCGCTGGCGATCTCTGCGGCCGCCTGGTGGGCATGGACGCAGGGCCGCCGCTGGTTGGCCCTGCGTGTCAACGGGCGCCCAACACGCCCCTGGCTGCTGGCCGGGTTGGGCATGCTCCTCCTGGCCCTGGCGCTGCTGGCGCTGGGCGCCGGCCGCGGTTGGTTTCCCCTGCCCACGGCGGTCAGCGGCCGCCTGCTGATCTGGCGCCACAGCCTGGACCTGGCGAGCGATTACGCCTTCACCGGCCTGGGGCTGGACAATTTCGAGATGGCCTACTCCAGCTACGTCATGCTGCTGCACGTGGGCTACCAGGTTCACAGCCACAATCTTTTGCTCAACGTGTGGCTGGAGCAAGGGTTGCTGGGGCTGGCGGCCTTCGCCTGGCTTCTGCTGGCGCTCGTGCGCCGGCCGGCCGCGCCGTCCTGGTGGCGGCCGGCCGCGTTGATGGCGGTGGGCGTGATTCTTCTGCACGGCCAGGTGGACGATGCGTTCTACGGCAGCCGGGGGGTGCTCATCCTGTTCCTGCCGTGGGCGCTGATCACTGCGCCGGCACGCGGCGCGGCCGCGCCGCGTGCCGGCGCAGTGATCAGCGCCCACGGCAGGAACAGGATGAGCACCCCCC
>JAYRVL010000862.1:0-2916 GCA_041918575.1 Anaerolineae bacterium
ACGCCCCTGCGCCCCGAATTCATTCGGCGGCCCCCCGGCGGAACGCCCCTGCGCCCCGAATTCATTCGGCGGGCGGCCCCCCGGCGGAACGCCCCTGCGCCCCGAATTCATTCGGCGGGCGGCCCCCCGGCGGAACGCCCCTGCGCCCCGAATTCATTCGGGCCCTTCGCCCCGAATTCATTCGGCGGCTTCAGTAGCTGCTGTACAGCAGCGCCTTCTTGACTTCGCCGATCGCTTTCGTTATGTCAATCTCGCGCGGGCAGGCTTCGACGCAGTTGAAAACGGTGCGACAGCGCCAGACGCCGTCGCGCTCGTTGAGCACTTCCAGGCGCTGCATTGTGCCCTGGTCGCGATCATCGAAGATGAAGCGGTGCGCCTGCACGATGGCGGCCGGGCCGAGGTAGTCCTCGTTGGCCCAAAAGCTCGGACAGGCCGTGGTGCAGCATGCGCACAGGATGCACTTGGTGGTGTCATCGAAGCGCGCCCGCGCCTCGATGGTCTGCAGGCGCTCGGTGTCCGGCGGCGCGCTGTCGTTGATCAGGAAAGGCAGGACGGAGCGATACTTGGCAAAGAAGGGCCGCATGTCCACCACCAGGTCTTTGACAACCCTCATGCCGCGAATCGGCTCCACGGTGATGTTGGCGCCGACGTGCTTGACCAGCGTCTTGCAGGCCAGACGGTTGCGGCCGTTGATGACCATCGCGTCCGAACCGCAGATGCCGTGCGCACAGGAGCGGCGCAGCGTCAGGGCGCCATCTTGATACCATTTGACCTGGTGCAGCACGTCGAGGATTTGGTCGTTGGGCGCGGCCTCGACCTGGTATGTTTTCCAGTACGGTTTCTTGTCCTGCTCAGGATTGAAGCGTTGAATCTTGATATTGACTTGCATGATGGGCCTCCCAGGCAAATACGGAACGATGAATGTTGAACGGGTAGGATAGGATGCGCAGGCAATTCAGCATTCCTCGTTCAGCATTCAGCATTTAGTAGACTCGCTCCTTCGGCTGATACTTGATCACGGTCACGGGCTTGTAAGTCAACTGCACGCCGGTCCCCTCCACATCGTCCTTCAGGAGCGACAGGCTGTGCTTGAGCCAGTTGGCGTCATCACGCTTGGGATGATCGTCCCGCGCATGGCCGCCGCGGCTTTCGGTGCGCGCCAGCGCGGCCGCGGCCGTGACCTGCGCCAGGTCGAGCAGGTTGCCCAATTCGACCGCCTCCAGCAGCTCGGTATTGTAGCGCTTGCCCTTGTCCATGATGGAGATGTTCTGATAACGCCGCTTCAGCTCCGCCAGTTTAGTCAACGCCTCCTGGCAAAGCTGCGCGGTGCGGAAGACGCCCACATTCGCCATCATCAGTAGTTGCATGTCGCGTCGGATGTCGGCCACGTTTTCTTTGCCCGCGGCGCTGCGAATTCCCTCCAGCCGCGCCTTGATCTCTGCCTCCGGGTTGGCCGGCAGCGGGGTGAAATCGGTCTGGCGCGCGTATTCTGCCATGCGCTGTCCCGCGACCTTGCCAAAGACCACGATGTCAACCAGGGAGTTGGTGCCCAGGCGGTTGGCGCCGTGAATCGAGACGCAGGCGCATTCGCCGGCCGCATAGAAGCCGGGCAGCACCGTGTTCTTGTCGTCAATCACCACTTCGGCGTTGAGGTTGGTGGGAATGCCGCCCATGGCGTAGTGCGCAGTCGGTTGGATCGGCATCGGCTGCTTGACCGGGTCCACATCCAGGTAGGTGCGGCAGAAGTCGGCAATGTCGGGCAGTTTGGCCTCGATCTGCTCGGCCGTGACATGAACCGGCTTACCGTCCAGCCCCTTGCGGCCATCCAACTCTGCAAAGCGGTTGATCGTTTCCGGCCGCACATCCAGATAGACATAGTCCTTGCCCTCCACCCCGCGGCCCTGCATGATTTCCAGGTAGATGGCGCGCGAGACGACATCGCGCGAGGCCAGGTCTTTGACCGTCGGCGCGTAACGCTCCATGAAGCGCTCGCCCTTGCCGTTGATCAATACCCCGCCCTCGCCGCGCACCGCCTCGGTGATCAGAATGCCCATGCGCCAGATGCCGGTTGGATGGAACTGGAAGAACTCCATGTCCTCCTGCGGAATGCCGCGGCGCAGCGCGATGGCGTTGCCGTCACCGGTCAGCGCGTGCGCGTTGCTGGTGATCTGCCAGACGCGGCCAAAGCCGCCGGTGGCAAAGCAAACCGCCTTGGCCTGAAAGACATGGTACTCGCCGGTGTCAATTTCCAGCGCCACGATGCCGTTGACCTTGCCGTCGGCGACGAGCAGATCAATGACGTGGAACTCGTCGAAGAAGGTGACATTGTTCTTGATACACTGCTGATAAAGGGTCTGCAAGATCATGTGACCGGTGCGATCGGCCGCGTGGCAGGCCCGGCGCACCGGTTTCTTGGTGGTGTTGTTGGTGTGGCCGCCGAAGGGGCGCTGGGAGATACGACCATCGGCCGTACGATCGAAAGGCAGGCCCATGTGTTCCAGCTCGTAAACCACATCGATGGCCTCTTTGCACATAAAATCAATGGCATCCTGGTCGCCCAGGTAGTCGCTGCCCTTGACGGTGTCGAAGGCGTGCCATTCCCAGTGGTCTTCTTCCAGGTTGGCGAGCGCGGCGCCGATGCCGCCCTGCGCCGTGCCGGTGTGGGAGCGGGAAGGGTAGAGTTTGCTGACCACGCAGGTCTTGGCGCCCTGGGATGCGTAGAGGGCTGCCATCAAACCGGCGCCGCCGGCGCCGACAATGACGACATCAAATTGATGGGTTGGCATAGTTGATCTCCGTCTCAGGCCGCAACCTGGAAGCGCAAAATGGTCATGACGCCCATCAGGATCATCAGGCCGATCAAGAGTTAGACCACACTCTTGACCACCATGTTCCAGCCAGGGCGGCGCACGTAGT
>JAYRVL010000863.1:0-2785 GCA_041918575.1 Anaerolineae bacterium
ATTCCAAATGTGGTCGCTGAAGACATCTGGAATGGAGGCTTTAGCCGGTTATTGGGCGCTTGAGAACCCTGTGGCAGATCGGCTGAAGCCTCGATTCCGGGACCATTTGGATTTGCTGCTGGTGATGGCCGGCCTGGCGCTTGCCGTGCTCAGCGCATGTCAACAGGCAACGCCCGCGCCGCCAGGCCCGGCCGGCGCCGCCGTTACAGCTTCTGCCACCGAGGTTGTGCCCAGCGCAACACCCGCGCCGCCTACAGCCACGCCCGCGCCGCCTACAGCCACGCCCGCGCCGCCTACAGCCACGCCCGCGCCGCCTGCAGCCACGCCCGCGCCGCCTACAGCCACGCCCGCGCCGCCCACGCCTGTTCCGCCTACGGCCATTCCGTCCACGGCCACGCCCGCGCCGCCCACGGCGACGCCCGCGCCGGCGGCAACGGTCAGCGTGTACGAGCGACAGATCACGTTCGGCGCCTATCCCTACGCGGCGTTTCAGCGTAAAGTGACCGATCCCCTGTACAACTGGACGTGGCCCATGCTGGAGCGGGCCGCCTATGACGCGACCGCGCCGCAACCAACCCCGCAGGTCTGGCGCGAGATCGTGCTGGAAAATGAGTTCCTGCGCCTGGGTGTGCTGCCCGATTTGGGCGGCCGCCTGATCGAATGTTTCTACAAACCGACGCAGCACCAGGTCTTCTATCGCAATCCGGTGCTCAAGCCATCGCCCTGGGGCCCGCCGGGCCGCGATGGGTTGGAGGCCGGCTGGCTGGCGGCCGGCGGGGTCGAATGGGGCCTGCCGGTGGAAGAGCACGGTTACGCGTGGGGCAGCCCGTGGGGCTTCGACACGCCGCAGCCCCGCCCGAACGAGGCCACGATCACCATTTTTCAAGAACCGCAGGGTCGGCTGCAAATCAGCGTGGACATCACGCTGGTCGCGGGCGAGGCCGCGTTTACGGTGCGCACGCGGCTGACCAACCCGACCGACCAGCCGGCGACGTTCAAGTATTGGGTGAACGCCATGCTGGCTCCCGGTGGACGCAACCGCCCTGGCCCTGAGCTGCGCCTGATTCTGCCCGCCTCCGAGGTGACAGTTCACTCGACTGGCGATACATCTCTGCCCGCCGCGGATCAGGCCATGACCTGGCCCGTTTACCAGGGACGCGACCTGAGCCGCCTGGGCAACTGGCGCCAGTACCTGGGCTTCTTTGCCCGACCCGCGGCCCACGCCGGCTTCGCGGGCGTCTATGACCTGGCCGCGGACGAAGGGCTGGCGCGCGTTTTTCCGGCCGATGTCATGACCGGGATCAAGTTCTTTGGCCTGGGCTGGAGCGACCCGCTGCCCGCCAACCTCTACACCGACGACGGCTCCGCTTACCTGGAAATGCACGGCGGCCTGGCGCCCACTTTCGCCGACAGCGCCAGCCTGGGGGCCAGGGAAACCCTCTACTGGGAGGAGACCTGGTTCCCGGTGGCAGGGATTGGTACGTTTGTGTACGCGAACCAGGACGGCGCCGTCAATCTGCGGGCCACGACGCAGGGTTTGCAGGTGGCGCTCTTTCCGGTGCGCCGCCTGAACGGCACGCTGACCGTGTCGGTGGCCGGCGCGGCCATTGCCAGCCAACCGGTCACGCTCAGTCCGGGCCGGCCGTTCGACCAGGTGATTGCCGTGCCGGCCGCTGCGCCCGGCCGCGGCGTGGTCTCTGTCCAATTGTTGGACGCCGACGGCGCGGCCATTCTTCAGTTCGAGCAGGAGATGACGCTGCGGTGACATCCTTCGACAACGACGCTCCCACCAATCCTCGCCCGGTCGGCCAGGCGCCTCCCGCGCCCGCGCCGGCCCGGCCGCCGGCGTCAGGCCCGCACGCGCGGCCACCCACGCGGTTTCGTCCGCGCGTGGCGGCGCAGCGCTGGCGCGGGCCAGGCTGGCGTTGGCTGACTCTCTATGGCCTGGTGCTGATCGTGGGGCTGGCCGGCGTGCTGCTGGCCGGCTTCTCCGGCGTGGCCGCAGGGCTGGGGCAGCGCGCGGCCGTGCAAGCCACCGCGGTGGCCGATCACTACCAACGCGGGGTGGCTCATGCCGCGGCTGGCGAGAATGCCCTGGCGCTGGCCGAATTCGAGATGACGCTGCGCCTGCAGCCCGATCACCTGGAGGCCAGGGCAGCCATGCTGCGCGTCATGGCGACGACCGCCACGCCGCAGCAAACTTCGCCGCCCGCGCCCACGCCCACGCCGCCGCCCGTCAGCACCCCGTACACCCTGGATGTGCTGCTCGGCGAGGCGCAGGCGCTGTACGATCAAAAGGAATGGACGCAAGCCGCCGAGCGCCTGGAACGGATTCGGGCCGCGGACGCCGCTTATGAAAGCGACACGGTGACGAGTCTGCTCTACAAGATCTATACTAACACCGGCTCGGACCTGATTGCCGCGGGCCGGCTGGAAGAGGGCATCCGCCAGTTCGAGCGCGCGCTGGGGCTGCGGCCCAATGACAAGGCTGCGCTGGAGCAGAAACAGTTGGCGACGGCCTATTTGCAGGCCATGGGCTACTGGCAGGCCAACTGGCAGAGGGCGGTCAGCGCGTTCAACGAGCTGTACAAACAGCAGCCCAACTACCTGGACGTGGAGGCGCGGCTGGCCGATGCGGCGGTGGCCTATGGCGACGCGATGGCTCAGCGCGGGGCCTGGTGTGACGCGGTGGCGCAGTACGCGCTGGCCCTGCAGGTGCGCCCCAGCGCGGCTCTGCGCGCCACGCGCGACGCGGCCAACAGCCAGTGTTCCAGCCAGGCCAGCA
>JAYRVL010000864.1:0-2139 GCA_041918575.1 Anaerolineae bacterium
ATGAAGGGCACATCTTCGCGCCGCGTGACGCGCCCCAGGCGCACCCCTTGCACCTGGGCCGAGGTGGTGACGAACTCCTGCAAGGTGCGCCCCAATGGCTGCGCCGCAAAGAGCGCCAGGGTTGCGGCGGTGAACGCGCTGGGCAGCGCTTCCCAGGCAGAGCGTTTGCGGTCCTCGCTGGGTCTGTCAGAGGCCGCGCTGAGCGCGGTGACGGCCCACGCGGCCAGACCTGCCAACAGGCCGGAGGTGACAAAGTTGGTACCGCAGTTGGGATGGACGGCCAGGTGCGCGTCGCCGGCCTGTAAGCGCCGCAGCGCCTCTTCGACCGCCAATTCCAGCTCGTCGGTTTCGATGTCGCCGAAAATGATGAAGCCGCGGGTGTCGCTGCGCGCCACGATGCGCCGGTCGGCCCGACGCGCCGTCAGCAGAGAGACCGTGGCATGTTCGATGCCGTGATTGCGGCGAACGATAGACACAATGGGGACGTTTTCCAATGGGTTGGCTGTCATGGCTCTTGTGTTGCCTCTTGATTTTCCAGAATCTCGCGAATGGCGTAGATCGGCTTGTTCTGCGCCTCGTAATAGGTGCGCATGGTCATCTCCCCCAACAGGCCGATGCTCAGCATCTGCACGCCCAGCACCACCAGCAGAACGGCCAGGAGCAGCAGCGGCCGACTGCCGATGCTCTGTCCCAGGATCAGCTTGAGATACGTCAGGTAAATGCCGATCAACGTGCCCACAGCGCCCAGGGTGAGACCGATGCCGCCAAAGACGTGCAGCGGCCGCGTGGCGTAGCCGAGCAGAAACCGCACCGTGATGAGGTCCAGGATCACCCGCAAGGTGCGGCTCAGGTTGTATTTGGAGCGCCCGAACTGCCGCGGCCGGTGAGAGACGGGAATTTCCGCCACGGCCGTACCCATCCAACTGGCGATGGCCGGGATGAAGCGGTGCAGTTCACCATACAGGCGCACGTTCTGCAGCACCTCGCGGCGATAGGCTTTGAGCGAGCAGCCGTAATCGTGCAGAGCCACGCCGGTGACGCGGGAGATGAGCGCGTTGGCGATGACCGAGGGCAGCCGCCGGCTCAGCGCGGCGTCCTGGCGCTGCACGCGCCAGCCGCTGACCACATCGTAGCCAGCTTCGATTTTGTCCAGGAGCAGGCCGATGTCGGCCGGATCGTTTTGCAGGTCGGCATCCAGGGTGACGATAATCTCCCCGCGGGCGCGCTCGAAACCGGCGCTGAACGCGGCCGTTTGACCGAAGTTGCGGCGGAAGCGCACCACGCGCACATGCGCGGGGTCTTGCGCCTGCCAGCGCTGCAGCAGGGCAAAGGAGCCATCGCGGCTGCCATCGTCCACGACGATGATCTCGAACGGCTGGCCCAGGCCGGTCAGCGCGGCGGTGAGCTGCGCCTGCAGGCCGGCGATGCTCTCTTCCTCGTTGTACAAAGGCACCACGACCGAGACATGGGGCGCCGCCGAGGCTGTGGGATTGGTCATGGTTGTTCCACCCTCAGGCTGCGGTTGTCGGGCGCCGGTTCCCACCAGGCGGCCGGGGTGAGGTAGAGGATGCCGCCAACCAGCGCGCCGCCCATGGTGACAGCGTAGAAGAGCAGACCCATCGCGGCCGCGGCCGCCGGCGTGACGCCTACCTGGGTGAACAGGGCCATGTAGCTGAATTCGCGCACGCCCAGGCCGCCGAAGGAGGGGAGCACAAGGGAGACAGAAATGAGCGGCACGAAGATCAGGTAGAAGCGCCAGGGAATAGCGGCGCCTACGGCCAGGCCCAGGCAGATGTTGAGGCCAATGAGCAGGGCGTTGAAGATGAGCGAGACGCCAAACGACGCCAGGAGAGGACGCAGGCCATAGGTGGGGATGGCGTCGAGCAAGATTTGGCCGGCCTTGACCCGCGCCACGGCCGGGAAGCGGCGCTGCAAGGCCAGCGCCCAGTCGCGCCGCGCCATCAGGAGCACAACCAGCGCGCAGGCGCCGAACAACAGGCCCAGGAGCCAGGCAACGGCTGGGCTGGCCGCGCCGGGCGCCAGCAGCAGCGCCATGATGCCGATGGGCGTCTGCATGGCCATGCCGCTGAAGCGATCGAGCAGGACCGAGCCGAGCGCCACGCCGGGCCGGCCGGCGTA
>JAYRVL010000865.1:0-1875 GCA_041918575.1 Anaerolineae bacterium
GGCAAGGGACTTGACCACATGAACGATGTTCATATCAAGACCTGCATACTTGTGTTGATACCACATCAGGCCTTCTTCCAGACTCAGTCCTGATCGTGTGATGAAGAACAGGTCAATGAAATCTCGTTTCGTTCCGCGTCGTGAGACTGCATCCAACTTCATGGCCACAAGATCCTGCAGGCTGGCTATTTTGACTCCCAGGGCAAATGCAGGCGCTGTAACGAGAGGATAGCGATAGCGAAAGAAACTAATCTTCACGTCCTTGAGTTCACCCAATAGGGTATCTGGTGCAATTCTGTCCAATCGAAACTGACCTAAGTCAGCCAGTTGACCGGCCAATGCGAAGGAGTCAAACGAATCAGGCCCAAAGAAGTCCAGGTCAATAGAGACGCGATGACCAAGATGCAGCGTAATCGCTGTACCTCCCGCAAGGTAAAATGCATCTACGAGGCAGGCCTCGGCTAGTAGGGCCAGATTGGCTTGGGTTCCCGAAGGGAGGGCGTTGACAAACACAATACGTTCTCCTTGTTCACGTCAAAGAAGAGAGCCCAGTAGTTAGCACTGAATGGAGATAGCCGCCGGCTGGTTTGTAGCACGGGAATGATATCTTGAGGAGAAAAGAAGGCGAGCAACCACCGCACCGCTGGCAGATCGCCATATTCCAATAGTCGCTCGACGACATAACGATAGTGCTCGTCTATTTCGAGCTGCATCGGGTCAACGTCCCAGAAGAAACGATGGGTATAGGAGGGCAACTTGTTCGTACTCGAAGGATGTTCGATCGTTGTCGTGTTCTCACTACTAGCCATAGATGACATGTTCATCTCCATTCGAACACTGCAAGCAAGGCCATGCAATGCGCCCTCTCACCGAAATACTGTTGACGAAAGCCAATTTCAAGTATTTTAGCACGCTCAGCATGTATCGAGAAATGCCCATCCTCACTCCGGAAATTCCAACTCGGAATAGCTCATCTGTTTTTGCATTTTCTTGAGTTGTATCTTCAACTCAGAAGGAGTTATCAAGAAGCGTGACGCTCAGCCCATCACTCATACCTCTGATGCGCTGCTCATGACCATCATCGCCGGCGTTGGCACGCTGATCGACCCCGCGCTGGGCGCCGGCGTGCTGCAACTGTTCGGCTACTGGCTCTCCAACACGTTCGGCCAGTCTGCCTTGCTGGTCATCGGCGTCATCACCATCCTGCTTGTGCTCTTCGTGCCCTACGGCATTGTCGGCGCCTGGCACAGCACGCGTTCCAATGGCGCCGCCTGCTCGATCTACTGCGCTTGTGAGGGCCTTGCCATCGTCACGACGCTGCCCGTCTCCGCAGACTGCCTGGCGGCCAGGGCCAGGTCGAGCGACAGCGCGCCCCTGGCCGGGACGGCCGCGACCGATGAGGCGCAGATGGTCTACAATTTCTCGCTGGCGCCGCTGACGCTGCACGCCCTGCAAACCGGCGACGCCGGCCGCCTGTCGCACTGGGCGGCCACGCTGAAACCCCCTGCGCCGGGCGCCGCCTTCTTCAATTTCATCGCCTCCCATGATGGCATCGGCGTGCTGCCCGCGGCCGGCATCCTGGGTGACGCCGAGGTGCAGGGGTTGGTGGCGCGCACCCTGGCTCACGGCGGCCGCGTCTCGGTCAAGGCCAACCCGGACGGCTCGACCAGCGCGTACGAACTGAACATCACGCTGTACGACTTCCTGAACGACCCGGCGGCGCCGGATGCGCATCTCGACGCGCCGCGCTTCCTGGCCTCACAAGCCATCCTGCCCTCGACTGAAAACACAAACAGAGTCACACCTGGGCCACATCATGACCCGCCTCGCAGGCTCCTGGCCCTGGTGGATGCGCCGTCCGCGCCAGATTTCGAC
>JAYRVL010000866.1:0-3892 GCA_041918575.1 Anaerolineae bacterium
CACCGCCGGCGCCGCGGCGCTGTATGTTGGTACCTATGACGGCTACATCTGGGTGACGCCCGACGCGACCGCCGCGGCGCCTGTCTGGACCAGGGTTGACAACGCGTCTCTGCCGCCTCGCCCGGTCAACGCCTTTGCTGTGGATCGCTCCAACTACCGCATCGCGTACGTGGTCTTTTCCGGCTTCGACGCTGCCACGCCGGCTACGCCGGGTCACATCTTCAAGACAACCGATGGCGGCGTCACCTGGACGAATGTCAGCGGCGATCTGCCGGACATTCCGGTCAACTCGTTGATCCTGGATGCGGCCGATGCGAACACCCTGTACGCCGGCGCCGATGTCGGCCCGATGATCAGCAGTGATGGCGGCGCCACCTGGCACGTCATGGGGACCGACTTCCCCATTGTCGCCATCCACCAGTTGAACTATAACCCCGCCACTCGCCAGATCCTGGCTGGCACGCATGGCCGCGGCGCCTGGAAGATGCGCGATGAAACCACCGTCATGCCTGGCCTGCAAGTGCGCGTCGGTGTGGACGATACCCCGGTCGGCCCTGGCAGCCTGCTCAACTTCGCCATCGAGGTCAAAAACATCGGCAACGGCGCGGCCAGCGGAGTGCAGATCAGCAACCCGACGCCGGCCAACACCGCTTTCGTCAGCGCCGATAATGGCGGCGCTCTCGTCGGTGATGCCGTGGTTTGGAGCGGCCTGACTGTGGACGCCGGCGCCACGATCGTCGTCAACTTCACGGTGCAGATTGCCAACACCCTGGTCACCGGCGACGTCATCACCAACGACGGCACGGCCGTGACCTCGGCCGAAGGCGTCGGCGCTACCGGCAGCCCCAGCACCGTTGTGTTGTCGTCTGCCTATAATGTGTCTGCGGTGGCTGACCATACCCTCGATGGCGGCGGCCCGGCCGCAGTGGTGCGCTACATGATCACCGTGCGCAACATGGGCTACAGCGAAGACACCTACTACCTGAAGGCGGCCAAGGAGTACTGGCCGACCACCGTCTGGAACGGCGACTTCAGCAGCCAGATCGCCTATCTCGGCCCGTTGGCGCCCGGCGCCAGCGCGCAGGTTGGCGTGCAGGTGCGCGTGCCGGCCACCGTTACCAACGGCCTGGAGGACATCACCTACTTCAAGGCGATCTCCCTGGTTGAACACAATGTGCAGGCTCGCCTGGAACTGCGCACCATCGGCGTCACCTCCGATATCCTGGTCGTGGATGGCGACACCGGCGCCATCGATGTGGAGTCCTTCTACACCGACGCGCTGACCGCCGCCGGCTACAGTTTCAACTACTGGGACCTGACGGTTGATTCCGTCATTCCAACCGGGTATCTCAACGCTCATCGGGCAGTTGTCTGGTTTACCGGCGTGGCCTACCCCGGCCCCCTGCTTCCCTACGAAGCGCAGTTGGCCGGCTTCCTGGACAACGGCGGCAGCCTCTTCCTTTCCGGCATGGATGTCCTGGATCAGGCGGCCGGCACTACCGACTTTGTGTATGATTACCTGCACATTGCCTGGGACGGCAGCGAGATTCAGAACGACATTCCGATGACCGTCGCTTCGGCTGTGGCCGGCAATCCGGTCACCGGCGGCATGGGCGATGTGCCGGTCAACAACGCGGCTGTGGGTTATTCCGAGTACAACGACCAGGTGACGCCCGTCGAACCGGCGATGGCGGCCTTCCTGGATGATACCGGCGAGCCAACCGCCCTGACGGTGGAGGACAACGGTTACCGCGTCGTCTTCCTGGGCTTCCCCTTCGAGGCCTTTGGCGATGCGACCCAACGCACCGACCTGATGGGCCGCGCGATGAACTACTTCCTGCCGCCGCCCATGAACTACCAGTTGACACTGCAGAACGGCCTGGATGGCTACGCAGGCGCCAGCGACACCTTCATCAACGCCTGGATGCCAACGACCAACTACGGCAGCGGCGCCAACCTCTACGTGCGCCAAACCAACATCAAGAGCATCCTGATTCGGTTCGACCTGGCGGGGATCAGCCGCCGGGCCACGGTCACCAGCGCGCGCATCGGCATCTGGGTCACCTACGTCAGCGACACGGTTCACGACTACTCGCCGGTGATGCTCAACGCGTATGAACTGTATCGCCCGTGGACTGAAGCCGGCGCTACCTGGAACGAGGCAGATGCCGGGATGGGTTGGGAAACGCCGGGCGCGCGCGGCCGCTCCGATCGGGCGCACCTGCCCGCGGTGCAGCAGACCGGTTACCGCCGCACCGGCCAGTGGATGTGGTTCGACGTGGCGCCGCTGGTGCAGCAGTGGATCGCCGACCCAGGCGTCAACAACGGCCTCATCATCACCGCCAATGGCGATGTCAACGCTGAGATCGAGTACATCGCCTCGGACTTCGCGGACACCACGGTGCGGCCGCAAATGCGGATGACTTACACCGCGCCTTGATCTTCGTCACAGGCCGTCAGAGCAGCCCCCCGCGCCTGCTCTGACCGCGCTTCCGCCCGACAGAGGTAAAAAACAGGCCTGGTCACGCGTGACCAGGCCTGTGCCTTTTGTGAGATAACGGAGCGGTTTGGCTAAATCGAAGCTTCAGCCGGTCTGCCACAGGGTTCTCGAGTGCCCAATAACCGGCTAAAGCCTCCATTCCAGATGTCTTCAGCGACCACATTTGGAATTCCTGAGATGTCAAGTAACTCCTCATCGGCCGTTAACGTTACTGCATGGTGCGCCACCACGAGTACTTCTTTGTGTTTTGGCGCCGCCAGAATCCATTTGATTGCCCGCTCGATTGATGCTATACTTGGCCCTCGGCGTTTCCAGGCGGCCGGTTGCGGTGTGCCCTGGGGACGCGGTATCTTGCCAGCGGTGGAATCACCTTGAACGAATCATCACAACCAACTTTTTCATGGCGCTCGCGCGAGATGCTCAGCGGGCTGTTCATGTTCACGGCGCTGCTCTTCCTGGCGTTTACGGCCGGCTTCGGCGCGCACTGGCTGCTGACCCGATTGGATCAGCCAACCGGCAGCGCGGCTTTCCCGGTGAATCTCATCGCCGACGCCCAGGGCCTTCTCGACGACCATTTCCTGGGTCAAAAACCGGCCGCAACCGCCCAGGTGTACGGCGCCATTCACGGCCTGGTCGAAACCTACCAGGACCCCTACACTGTGTTCGTGGAGCCGCAGCCGCGGGCGCGGGAAAAGGATCAACTACGCGGCCGCTTCGGCGGCATTGGCGCTTACGTGGCGATCAGCGCCACCGGCCAGGTCTTCCTGACCCCCATGCCCGACCGGCCAGCCGCAAAGGCCGGCGTTCAGCCCAATGATGAGCTGCTGGCCGTGGATGGCAAGAGCGTCAGCGGCAAGACCCGCGATGAAGTGGTGGACATGGTGCGCGGGGAGGTGGGCGCACAGGTGACGCTGCGCATCCGGCGCGGAGAGGCCGGGCAGCCGCTGGACATCGTGGTGACGCGCGAGGAGATCGAGAATCCGTCCGTTGAATGGCGCCTGTTGGAAAATGACCCGACTACCGGTTACGTGGCGCTGCGCATCTTTGGCGAGCGCAGTGTGCAGGAGCTCAAGGATGCCATCAACGATCTGCGTCAGCAGGGCGCGCAGCGCCTGATCCTCGACCTGCGCCACAACCCCGGCGGCCTGCTGGAAGTGGCCGTGGATGTCGCCAGCCAGTTCTTGTCCAGCGGCCGCGTGCTCAACGAACGCCGGTCGGACAACGAGACGACGTACGATGTGCGCGGGGAAGGGGTGGCGCGTGATCTGCCCCTGGTGGTGCTGACCGACGAGGGTACCGCCAGCGCAGCGGAAATTGTGGCCGGCGCGCTGCAAGACGCCCGGCGCGCACCGCTGATCGGCGCCAAGACCTTTGGCAAAGGCTCGGTGCAGC
>JAYRVL010000867.1:0-6931 GCA_041918575.1 Anaerolineae bacterium
GTGACGCCGCCGGCCGCCGCGCGGCGCAGCGCGGTCTGCGTGTTGCGGTAGCGAAAATCGGGCTGGCTGCCCTCCCACTGCGTGCAGCGCGCCACCCGAAAGCGATCGAACGCGGCCGCGCTGTGCGGCACATGTACGCTGAAATCCGCCTCCACCCGGATCGGCGCGGCGCGCGGCGCGCTGACCCGCTGCGGTTGATCGGCCAGCCAGGCCGCGCCCTGACTCGTCACGCGCAGGGTGTCCAATGGGCCATGCTCGCCGGTCGCTTCGTCCTCGCCTGATGCGCCGATGTCGAGCGCGCCCAGCCAGTGCAGCGGACCCGTAATCAGGAAGCGCAGCAGCGCCCCTTCCACCTCGTCCCAGTGCTCGAAGCCCAGCAGATAGCTGGACTCGTGACTGCGCCGGATGTACCAGGTAGTGTAAATGCCATCGCTGCGCTGAAAATCGGGATCGAGCCGGTGCATGGCGGTTATCAGGGCTTCGCTGCCATGCCAAATGCCTGGGCGCAGCCCGGCCAGGCGCGACAACAGGCGACGCCGCGTGGCCGCCGGGTCGTTGCGCCAGCCGCTGCCTTCACAGAGCAGGGGCGTTCGGCGCAGATCATCCCATTGGGTGGAGACCAGCCAGGCCTGCCAGAGGGCATAGGCCTGATCGGGCGCCGGCCTTTGCAGCCAGCCGCGCACCGGCCCGGCCAGCAGACGCAGACGCCCGCCCTGCGCCCGCCGCCAACCCAACTGCTGCGCCAGGGTGAACAGGAAACTCAGACGATCGCCGCCCTCTGCCGCTTCCGCCTCGGCCAGTCCGGCTGCGGGCAGCGGCGCCAGCATCTGCTGATTGAGCGCGGCCAGGTCACTGACGCGCCAGCGCCCGGCCGCGTCCTGCATCACCTCGTTGTTTTGGACGAAGGCCAGGAGCGTGGCCGCGTCCAGGGCCAGGCGGCAGCCGCTGAGATGCACTGTGGCAGGCGCGGGCGCCGCGGGCAGTTGCAGCACGGCGCGGCCAACCGCTTGTGGGGCGGGCAGCCAGGGCAGGATGTCCGTGGGGATGAAGATGAAATCGCCGGTTTCGCCGCCGACGGTGGCAAAGGTGCGGCCAATCAGGCCTTGATACCACAGCATTTCGGCTGCGTTGGCGGGCGTCAGCCAGGGCTGTTCACGCGCCAGCCAGGCCGGCCCCCCCTGACGCACTTCGCCGGCCAGGCGGACGAACGCGGGCGCGGTCATCACGCCGCCGGCCTGTACCAGGCTGGTGAGCAGCGCCTGGCCGGCTTCCGGCAGCCGCTCGACCGCATCTACGATCGAGCCGGGGTCGGCCAGCGCGGCGGCCAGTTCCGCGGCCAGGCTGGTCGGCAGCGCAGATTGCGCCACTGCGTCCAGCCCGCGGCTGGCGGCAATGGCGCGCAGAAGCGGCGTCGGGTAATCGGTCAGGGTTTGGGTCAACGTGAGCATCAATTGGACGCAGTGCGCCTCGGCTATCCTCTGTAAAGAATCGGCCGGCTCTATTTTGGATGCCAGGCCGCTTGGCATTTGCTGCTCCTGGCATTACAATAGGGCCATCAGAGGGATATTATAGCAGATAGGGAACCTTGTGAGGAAACCGAAATGAATCAGAGCAACGATCGCAAAGGCCTGATGGCCGAGCTGTTCAAGCAGCTCAGCCTGGTGTGGAAGCTGATGATGGACAGCCGCGTGCCGGCCTCCACAAAATTCCTTCTCCCCTTGATGGCGCTGGCCTATGTCATTTTCCCCATTGACTTGATCCCCGACCTGGCGCCAGTGTTGGGCCAGTTGGATGACCTGGCGATTGTGCTGATCGCCATGCGTCTGTTCGTCATGCTGGCGCCGCCGGACGTGGTGGCCTTTCACCGCGGGGAGACGCCGGCCGGCGGATCGAATGCCGACGCCGCGTCTGCGCCCGGCAGCGGCGCTGAATCGAAGGACCGCGTGGTGGATGGCACCTACCGGGTGGTGGACAAGTAGCATGGGCGAACCGCTTGCCGTCGCCGATCTGACCGTCGAAGCTGAAGTGCTGACCGCGCCTGCGGCCGGGGATGTGGCTGTGGTGGCTGAGGCGCCAGAAGCAGCCGTCCTCGCGGTGTCGGCCAGCCTGCGCAGCCTGGCCGATGCCCAGCGCGCCATTCTGAACGGCCAGCAGGCCACGCGTGACCTGATTGGCGTGGTGGTGCAGGATAACTTCAACCTGAAGGCGGAGAATCAACGCTTGCGCGATCGTATGTTGTCATTGGAACGGGACTTGACAGAACTGCGGCGGCGGGACGAGGCGCGGCGTGAGAGCAACGAGGCCCGTTTGCAGGCGGCCGAGGCCGCGGTCAACACGCTGTTGGAGCAGGTGCAGCGTCTGCAGGCGCAGTTGCGGGCGCTGACGGCCCCGCGACCCGCGGCCGATCAGAGATCGAGGGGTTTCCTGGCGCGGTTGTTGGGGGAGTGAGCGACATCGCCCACCAGGTCGTATTCGAGCGCGCTGTTGACGCGCACCGGCGCCATTTCCCCAACCGGCAGCGGCTGGCGGCCGGGGATGAGCACCAGGCCATCCACCTCAGGCGCATCGCGGTAGCTGCGCCCCACGCTGTATCCCTTGTCGAAGCCTTCGATCAGCACGTCGAGCGTGCGACCCACCTGCGTCTGGTTGCGCGCGAGGGAGATGGGCTGCTGCAGGGCGAGCAGGCGTTGGCGCCGTTCCTCTTTGAGCGTCTGGGGAACCTGGTTGGGCATATCCCAGGCCGGCGTGCCCGGCTCAGGGCTGAAGGTGAAGACGCCCAATTTGTCGAACCGCACCTCTTGCACAAAATCGAGCAGGGCCTGGAACTCGGTCTCGGTTTCGCCCGGAAAGCCGACGATGAAGGTCGAACGGAGCGCCAGGTCGGGCAGCGCGGCGCGCAGTTTGCTGACGGTTTTCAGCACCCACGCGCGGCTGCTCGGTCGTTTCATGCGCGCCAGGGTGTCGGGGTGGCCGTGCTGCAGCGGCATGTCCAGGTAGGGTGTGATGATGGGCTGGCTCGCCATCACCTCGATCAACTCGTCGCTGACATGACCGGGGTAGGCGTACATCAGGCGCAGCCAACGCAGGCCCACGGCTCGCTGGGCGATGGCGTTGAGCAGGGCAGGCAGGGAATTGGGTTCTCCGCGGTCGCGGCCGTAGTCGGTGGAATCCTGGGCAATGACGATCAGTTCGCGCGCGCCGGCCGCGGCCAGCGTCTCCGCCTCGCTGACGATGCCGGCAAAGGGGCGACTGCGCAGTTTGCCTTTGAAGGAAGGGATGGAGCAGAACGCGCACGGCGCGTTGCAGCCGTCGGAGATTTTGAGATAGGCGCTGCCGGCCACTACGCCGGGGCGCGGGGTGGCGTCGAGCTGCGGGACCTCCGGATCGCCGATCAACTCATAGCGCCCCTGGCCGCGGCGTTTGCGGCCGCCGCGCAGCGTTTCCACCATCTGCACGATTTCCAGCCAGCGGCGGGTACCCAGCAGGCCATCCACGGCCGGCACGCGGCGCGCAATCTCTGCGCCGTTGCGCTGCGCCAGGCAGCCGGCCGCAATCAACACCTGGTTGCCACGCTTGTGCTTGGCCAGGTCAGCCAGGGCCGCGATGGATTCCTCTTTGGCCGCTTCCAGGAACCCGCAGGTGTTGACGATGAGCACGTCCGCCTCGTCTGGATTGGCCGTGGAGCCGTAGCCGCGCTGCAACATGAGCATGGCCATGCCTTCGCTGTCCACCTGGTTCTTGGGGCAGCCGAGCGTGAGGAGATAGTAGTTTTGCATAAGGCGTCTGGCGGGAGGTTCGTTGAGAAGTTGAGACGTTGCCATGCAACGTCTCTTTTTTTATCGTTGCGGCACTGATCCTGCGGATCGGCTGGGCGTTGTGGTGATGGTTGGCGTCGAAGCGACGACGGTGGTGGGCGCCGGCGACGTGACAGTTGCGGTGACGGTCGCCGTGACGGTGACGGTCGGTTCGGCATCGCTGCCGCAGCGCCGTGCAATCAGCCCATCCGCCAGGGTCCAGGCACATTCCTCGATCGTGCCGAGTCCGCCGATCGCATCTTGCATCTCGCCGTTGATCTCCACCTCGACGCCGCCCGCGTTGCCGGTGCGCAGCACCAGGCTGTTTTGCACTTGCCAGCGCTGCTCAGAGCCGGCCTCCAACACCTTTTCCAGGACAATCTGTCCATCGGCCAGGATGCGCACCCAGGCGCGCTGCACCGCGCGCACCATGACGTCCATCTCGGTGACGGGCGGGGTGGGCGTGAGCGTGGGCGCCTCGGTGGGAATCGGCGTTGCGGTGGGGGTGGGGGTTGGCAGCAGGAAAATGCCCCCGGTGGGCGTGGCTGTAATGCGGTAGATGTTGGGCGTGGGCGTTGCCGCGGCGGCAGCGCTGGTGGCCGTGGCCGTTGGCGTTGCTGTCCTCGGCGGCGCCAGCAGACCGGCCAGGATTTGGGGATTGGCGCGCCATGTCCAGAATCCCAACACGGCCGCCACCAGCACCAAGCCGATCAAGAGACCGATGCTGAGCCAGCGCGTCGCGGCCGGCGCATCCCGGTGCAGATTGACATCCATGGGTCGGTAATCTACTGCCCGCGGCCCCATGGCCTCTTCGGCCGCCCGGGCCGCCTGCGCCATTTCGGCGCGGGGTTTGCCCAGTCGGCGCGCCGCTTCATCGGCATCCAGGCCGAGGAAGGCGGCGTAGTTGCGGAGGAACCCGCGCGTGGGCACATCGCCGGGTAGTTGTTCTTGCTCCCCAGATTCCAGGGCAGCCAGGTATTTTTGGCGGATGCGCGTGGCGTTTTCAACCTGGGCCAGACTCAGCCCTTTGGTCTCACGGGTCTCACGCAGCCATTGGCCCAGTTCAACCATTCCTGTTCGATCCTCCGCTCTCTTTCATTTCTCTTTCGTTTTTCTCTTACTGTATCTACTGCATCGTCACAGGCAGACTATACCCGTCCCCTGGGGGTTTGTCAAATGGCCTGCCTGCAATTCGCCGCCCTCTGCGCTTGCCTGATTGAGGCCAAGCCATTATGATATCCGCCAGGTTCGAGTTTCTCGTTTCTTTTCTCTCGCTTTTCTCTTGTTTTTTTCTCTGATTTTTTTATGCGCCGATCAACTGTCAAGCGCCTTGAGCGCGCCGCCTTCTTGCTCACGTTGGTCATCCTGCTGATGGCCGGCTGGCTCTCCTGGCGCAGCAGCGCCGCCGGTTTTGCCTGGCCCTGGGATGATCCCAATCGCGTCCCGCGTCAGCGGCCGCTGCGC
The DNA here is from genome assembly GCA_041918575.1 of Anaerolineae bacterium. Classification (GTDB taxonomy): domain Bacteria; phylum Chloroflexota; class Anaerolineae; order SSC4; family Amarolineaceae; genus Amarolinea. Next base: position 5,259 of record JAYRVL010000867.1, read on the forward strand.
GACGTCGCGGGCAAGACGGTGGGCATCATCGCCGGGCACATGGGCTTCGATTCAGGCGCGGTGTGCGATGATGGCTTGCAGGAAACCCAGGTCACCCAGGCCATTGCTCGCCTGGCGGCCGAACGCCTGACCCAGGCCGGCGCCAGCGTGCAGATGCTGGCCGAAAAGGACACGCGCCTGGATGGCTACCAAGCCGACGCCTTCATCTCGCTCCACGCCGATTCGTGCATCGAAGTGAGCGGTTATAAGGCTGCGCGCTCCGAACAAAGCGCGCAGCCGCTGTTGGAAGACAAGTTCTTGCGCTGTATCTATCGCGAATACGGCGCAAAGAGCGGTTTGCCGCAGCACCTCAACTCGATCAGCCACAACATGACGCAGTATTACGCGTTCAACCGCATCGCGCCCACCACGCCGGCCGTGATCCTGGAGTTGGGTTTCATGGGCGGCGACCGCACGCTGCTCACCACGCAGCAGGAACGGCTGGCCTGGGGCGTCAGCCAGAGCGTCCTTTGTTTCCTCGACGCTGACCGCTGATCCAGCCGCAGCAATGTCGCCCTGACCTACAACGAAGCAGGCGCCGATTTGGTTTCATGCGCCTACTCTGCCAGCAAGAAACGCAGGATGAGGCCATGCATGGTCTGTTCGACCGGCGCCAGGTCATCGCGCCAGGCCGCGCCCGGCCGCGCGCGCGGCGCGAGGCGCACATGCCCGCGGGCGCGTGCGGCCACGGCCACAAGCAGGGGGTGCGTGAGCCGGGCGGTGTTTTCTTCCCAGTCGGCCAGGGTGACCGGCTGCCGGCTGGCGATGACCAGGCTGTTGCCCAGGGCGGCGCCGTTGGTTGGCTCTGCGATGATGAGGACGCTGGGGAAGACGGTCTGCAAGGTGGCGCTGAGCGCGTTGACCAGGCGGTCATCGTCCGCGGTACGCGCCACGTTGATCGCCGTCACGCCGTTGGGGGTCAGATGAGCGGCCACGCTGCGGAAGAACTCCACGGTAGTCAGATGAAAGGGGATGTAGGGCGGCCGGTAGGCGTCCACCGCAATCACATCATAGGACGCGGCGGTGTGAGCCAGGAAAAAGCGTCCATCCTGGGCAATGGCGTTGAGGTTGGGCTGGGTCATGCCAAACCAGCGGCGGCCGACGGCGATGATGGCCGGGTCAAGCTCCACGCCGTCAATGGGGACGGGACCGTAGGCTTGGGTGTAGAGCGTGGAAATGGCGCCGCCGGCCAGGCCGATGAGGGCGACGCGGCGCGGCGCAGCCGGGTTCTGGGGCGCGGGGCTGAAGCTGGGGGCGAGCAGGAAATAGTCCCAAATGCCGTCGGCCAGGCCGCCGCCGGGCCGGTAGACGGAGTGGATACCCTGCCCTTCATTGAGCTTGAGGAGCACCTCGTTGTGGCCCTGCACGACCTGGATGAAGTTGTAGGCCGATTCGGTCTCGAACAGGACGCGGCCCGTGTTTTCTGGCCCGGTTTGTCCGGTCTGCGGCTTGATCACGCCCGGATTTTGCAGGGCGAGGGCCAGGATCAACAGCCAGGCGAGGATGAAGGGCCAGGGCGGGCGCTGCCGGGCGCGCCAAAGGCCGGCGAGGGCCAGGCCCAGCAGGGTCAGGCTGAGCAGGAAGAAGGTGCGCCGCGTGCCGAGGTTGGGGATGAGCAGCAGGGCGGTGATGAA
>JAYRVL010000868.1:0-2134 GCA_041918575.1 Anaerolineae bacterium
CCAAGCTGCGGAGCCGACTGCGCAACAACCGCATGGCGCCAGGCGTGGAGTTCGACATCACCGAGGAGAACCGCAACGGGCCGCTGATTCTGGCGGGCAAGAAGAAGTAGCTAACGGCGGCATGGTTCACCGCTGACTTGAAGCACCTTTACAATTGAATGGACAAAGGTAGCCTTTTCTTGCACAATACAGGTTACTTCACCCTGTGACCAAGGAGGCTACCTTATGTCGTCATTATACTCGTCTATGCCGCAATCGTCTATGGCTTGGCCGGAGCCGATGGAGACGATCTACCAGATGCTGGGTGCCGAGCCGGCGTTACCTGCGCGTTTCAAGCGCCGGGAGTTGGGCTTGTCAGCCCGGATGTACATCGCTGCGGTCGGTAACCTGCCGCCGGATACGCGGCCCTGGGGCAGCATGACCTGGCTCAGCACGGTGTTTGACGTCAGTCGGCCCACCGTGTATCAGATTGCCGCCCAGGCGCGCCAGCAATGGCTTGAGCCGGTAGACGGGGTAGCCCAGCCCGCAGCACCGGCGGCGGCAACCCAGAAAGCCACACGCACGCCAGTCAGCGAACGGCGGATCAAACGGACGTTACTGACGCTGGCTTTGCCCGGCAACGCGGCCTTGCGGCCGATGCAGGCTGTGTTGCAGGCCGCCTTTGACGAAAGCCGTTCGGTTGGCTTCATCAGCGAATTGCTGACGAGCGCCGGTCAGCAGGCGGGTCGCGTGTTAGCCGGCCTGGATTACCGGCCCTTGGGGCGCGTGATTGCGCTGCGCGACGAAACGTTTTTCCAGGGCTGGCCGATCTTGTTCCTGGTTGAGCCGCGCTCCGGCGTGATCTTGTTGGGCCACGTTGGCAAAGATCGCTCGGCCGAGACCTGGGGGACCGCCCTGTTGGTGGCGCAAGACACGGGTGTTGAGTTGGCGGGGTTGGTCGAAGATATGGGGCGCACCTTTCCCCAGTCGCTCAAGGCCGCTGGCATGTCCCTGGCAGTACAGAAAGACCCCTGGCATATCCTGGATTGGGCCAAACGCGTGCGCCGCGAATTGGAGCGGGCGGCGCTCACGGCCCTGGCGAGCGTCTACCGCCTGGAAGACCAATTGACCCAGACGTGGGACAACTCGTGTTTTGACACCGCCTATGTGCCGGCGGTCGCCAAGTGCGAAGGCCTGATCACCCAACATGACACCTTTCTGCGCTGGCAAGCGCATCTCGGCGATGCCCTGGAAATGGTCGACTGGCGGGCCGGTGAGATCCGCGACCCGGCGACCAATGCCTGGCTCTTGGACGAGACGCTCCAGGCGCTGGCGGCGTTGACGCATCCCAGCGTGTGCAAATTCGTCAGGTCGCTGCGCAGCTACCGCGCCCAGTTGCTGACCTACCTCGACTGGCTGGCCGTCGGGCTGGATCCCTGGCGGCAACGCCTGGCCGCCAACGTGCCGACACCGGCGGCGCAAGTCTTCTTCGAGCGCACCGTCGCCCGGGCCTGGCGCTTACGACAAGGCGTGATCAATGGCCAACACTGGCAGCGCCTGGCGCACGAGGCGACCGACTTGGTCGCACTGCTGGTCGCCGACCAGCCCGCCTATCACCAACTGGCCGCAGACCTGACGGCGCTCCTGGACGGCACCCCGCATGCCAGCAGTTTGATCGAGACCATCAACGGCATCGTGAAGACTTACTTACAGGCGCGCCAGGCCTTTCGCAATCCGGAGACGGCCCAGGCCTATCTCAATTTGCTCGTGCTCTGGCACAACATGCGCAGCTTCCAGCGCGGCAAGCGCGCCGGCCATAGTCCCTTCCAGTGGGCGAATATCACCCCTGGCACCGACGACTGGCTAACCCTGCTCGGCTATCCTGCCGCCTGAGGGCGATCGGCCCCGACACGACACGACACGACACCGCGGCGCGCCTTTGTACGGCGCGGCTGCGGTTCTGACCGGCTGTCCTGCACAAGGTCGGTCGCGAGCAATTTGTAAAGGTGCTGAGGCCCGGTTGATGCCTCAAAGTGAACCATGCCCAGGAGTGGTAGATCATGCGATCCAAACGAGTCAAGTATCATGAAGGGCAATGGTTCGCGGTACCTTTGCGTACTGGTGGCTACGCCCCTGGTATCATCGTGCGTGGTGG
>JAYRVL010000869.1:0-3283 GCA_041918575.1 Anaerolineae bacterium
GAGGAGGAGAGGAGGAGAGGAGGAGAGGAGGAGAGGAGGAGAGGAGGAGAGGAGGAGAGGAGGAGAGGAGGAGAGGAGGAGAGGAGGAGAGGAGGAGAGGAGGATTTGCCCAATGGCGTGGGGGACGTATAATGCAGGCGGCTCAAAACAACAACCGCACACCGAGCCATTCCTGAACAACCATCAACCAAACTCAGCGTTTCGCTCTGAGCATTTCCGGCGTTTTCGCAGAAAATCGCCGGCGTTTTCGCAAAAAATCGTCAGCATTCCTGGCATTTTCGTAGAAAATCGCCAGCATTCAGCTTTGAGCATTCAGCTCTGAGCATTCTCGGCGTTTTCGCAGAAAATCGCCATCATTCGTGGCTACTCAGCCTGCCTGGAACACAGACAGGATACACAGGATTGACAGGATATTCGAACTCTCGTGCCGATAGTTTTGCACACCACAGAGCAAGAATCCTGTACATCCTGTTCATCCTGTCCAAATCGGCCTGCAGGGTGAGCAGTTACCATCTTCATCATTTCCGATCCCGGAGGTTTCACCGATGCCACGTCCAATGTTCGACTCCGAGTACCTGTACGGACTGCACGATCCCGGCGGTGAGCAGTTGATGCTCGATGCGGGTACGCCGGGATGGGTGGTCATTTCCGAGAAGATCGAGGCCGATCCGAACGATCACGGCGGCCAAAACTACACCCATCTCTCCGGCCGCGGCCTGGGCGTGATCGTGCGCCTGAGCTACGGCTACTACGACACCAGCACCATCCCCCACTCCTCGCGCTACGAGGACTTCGCCAAGCGCTGCGCCAACTTCGTGCGTAACTCGCCGGGTTGCCGCATCTGGATCATCGGCAACGAGACGAACATGCGCGAGGAGCAGCCCAAGTCGCCGGAGCCGGAGGAAAAGATCACGCCGGCGCTGTACGCAAGCTGCTACCGCCTCTGCCGCAATGCCATCCATGCGGTGGACCCCGGCGCACAGGTGTTGGTAGGGGCCGTCGCGCCCTGGAATGCGTATACCGGCGACTGGGTCAAGTATTTCGAGGAGGTGCTCAAACTGGTGGCCGGCAATTGCGATGGCTTCACCCTGCACACCTATAGCCGCAGCTCCGACCCGGCGATCATCACCAGCACTGAAACGATGGACCCGCCGTACAACCGCTACAGCAAGCAGTTTGCCACCTACCAGGATTTTCTGCGCGTGGTGCCCGCGTCCATGCGCTCCCTGCCGTGCTACATCACCGAAACTAACTACAACGGGCCGTGGGAAGACCGCAACACCGGTTGGATTCGCCGCGCGTACGAGGACATCAACGGCTGGAATCAGAACCGGGGCAACCAGGTGATCCGCGCCCTGGTGCTCTACCGTTGGGCCAGCTACGACCGCTTTGCCATCGAGCCGAAGAACGGCGCCAAAGAGGATTTCAAGCAGGCCCTGGGCGCCGGCTTCAAGTGGCCGCAGCGGGCGGTGGTGGTGGATGATCCCTTCGCGGCGCTGCGTAAGCGCCTGGGCGACCTGGAGACGCAGGTGACCGAGCTGCTGGCCGACCTGCAAAAGGTGATCGGCGCCGGATCAACCGTCTCCAGCACGCTCATCACCACGATCACAGACCTGACTACACGCGCGAGCGCGGTAACAAGCGCTGCTTCGGAGGCCGACACCCTGACCCGCGGCGTGACCAGCCTGGAAGCGCTGCTGGCCCTGCCGCCGGGCGCAGTGCCGCAGCCGGACCTGCAAGACCTGCGCGAGAGCCTGCCCCAGACCGCGCCTTATCCCACCCGTGACGCAGGCGCGATCCGCCGCATCGTGATTCACCACACCGGGATCAGCGATGGCAACGTGGCGCCGAAGGTCATCGCGCAGGGTCAGGTGAATCGCGGCCGGCCCGGCATCACCTATCATTTCCTCATCAACACGGATGGCACGATCTACTGGACGCAGCCGCTGGGGGCGGTAGTGGAGCAGACGCTCAAGGCCGAGGTCAATGCCGACAGCGTGGCGGTGGCCCTGGGCGGCTTATTCATGGCGGCGACGCCAACCGAGGCGCAGTTCGTCAGCGCCGCGCACCTGGTCGCCTGGCTGCTCGTCACTTGTCAGTTGGGCATCGAAGCAGTCATCGGCCGCCTGGAGATCGAAAAGGTCGGTTCGCCCGGCAACCAATGGAACACCGGCGCCCGCTACCGTGAGCGCCTGCTGGCCGATGTGCAGACCTGGCTGAGCAAACAGCCGCCGCCGGACGACACCGAGCTGGCGGTACTGCGCCAGCGCGTGGATGAACTGAAGGTCCAGGTCGGCAAGTTGCAGGCCGCCGCCACGCAGCTCGAGCAGGAGACGCAGACCCTGCGCGCCGCGCTGACGCAGAAGGAACTGGATAATAACGATCTGAGTGACGCGCTGAAGCAGAAAGAGACGGCGCTGACCGGTCTGCGCGACACCCTGGCGCAGAAGGAGTTGGAAATTGCCGATCTGCGCGCGCAGATAAGACGTTTGCAGGGCGGAGCGCCGGCGCCAGGCGTGGTCAAGCCAGAGATCAAGGACCCTGGGCTGTTGAAGCAGCATGAGGTCAAGCGTTACCCGACCCGGCCGCTGAGCGACATCAAGCGCATCGTCGTGCATCACACGGTGACTTCCGGCACGCTGACGCCGCAACGGTTGGCCGAGGTGCAGGTAGGCAAGGGCCTGCCCGGCATCACCTATCATTTCCTGCTCAGCGGCGACGGGACGATTTACGCGACGCAGCCGCTGGAGACGATCACCGAGCAGACGACGCAGCCGGTCGTGAACGCCGACAGCGTGGGCGTGGCCCTGGCCGGCAATTTTACGACGGCGGCCCCGCCCGCAGAGCAGTTGGACGCCGCGGCCCGGCTGATTGCCTGGCTGCTGGTCACGCACAACCTGGGGAACGAGGCGGTGGTCGGGCGCAGCGAGTTGGAAAAGGTTGGCTCGCCCGGCAGCCAGTGGCTGAGCGGCGCCGCGTTCAAGCACACCCTGCTGGCGGCCGTGGCGGCCGAGCGGGCCAAAGCGCCGCCGGACGGCGGCGATGGGGGCAATGGGGGCAATGACGCGCTGATCGCGCAACTGCGCGGCCAGATCAGTGGGCTGACGCAGGAGCGCGATGACCTGCAGAGTGCGCTGGCGCAGGCGCAAGCCGAGGTGGAGCGTCTGCGCGGCGCGGGCGGCCAGGTGGCCGATCTGCAGGCGCAGGTGCAGAGCCTGCGGCAGCAAATCGCCGCCGGCGAGGTCACGATGGCGCAGTTGCGCAGCAGCATCACGGCGCTGCA
>JAYRVL010000870.1:0-5397 GCA_041918575.1 Anaerolineae bacterium
GCGTTGATTGAGCGTTGATTGAGCGTTGATTGAGCGTTGATTGAGCGTTGATTGAGCGTTGATTGAGCGTTGAAAGGAAAAAAAGACAAAACCATGAGAAAACTGCTGATGGGCTTGCGCGTGGCCGTAACCAGCCTGACTGTCCACAAGATGCGCTCGATTCTGACCATGCTTGGCGTAGTGATCGGCGTGGCCGCGGTGATTGCACTGGTGGCCGTGGGCCAGGGCGCGCAGGCGCAGATTCTCAATCAGTTCCAGGCGCTTGGCTCCAACCTCCTGACCGTGACCGCGGGAACCAACTTTGGCTTTTCGCGCAGCGGCCTGCAGCAAAACACGCGGCCACTGACAAGCCAGGACGTGGACGCTATCCGCGCCCTGGGCACCACGGTGAAACTGGTGGCGCCCGATTACAGCGCCAATGCCACCGTCGTCTTCCAGGGCAAAACCACCAACACCAGCGTCAGCGGGGTGACGGCCGATTACGCGGCCGTGCGCAATTGGAGCGTGGAGCGAGGGCGTTTCATCAGCGCAGAGGACGACAGCAACCTGGCGCTGGCGGTGGTCCTGGGACAGACCGTGGTTGAAGACCTGTTCGGCAGCGCGCTGGTCAATCCGGTGGGCGAAGTGGTGCGCATCAACCGTCAGCCCTACGAGGTGGTTGGAGTGCTCAAGAGCAAGGGCCAGAGCGGCTTCAACAACCAGGATAATACGGTTTTCATGCCGCTGCGCACGGCGCAGATAAAGTTGGGCGGGGCCGGTACCACCGAGGTGCGTTCCATCAGTCTGCAGGTGCGCAGCGCCGAAGAAATGGACCTGGCGCAGGCGCAGGTCACCGCCATCCTGCGCACCTTGCATGGACTGCAGACCGGCGCAGAAAATGACTTCACCGTACAGAATCAGGCCGACATTCTCGACACCGTGGCCCAAGCCACGGGCACCTTCACCACACTGCTTGGCAGCATCGCCGCCATCTCTCTGCTCGTGGGTGGCATCGGCATCATGAACATCATGCTCGTCAGCGTCACCGAACGCACGCGTGAAGTTGGCCTGCGCAAGGCGGTCGGCGCCAAACGCAGCGACATCCTGCTGCAATTCCTGACCGAAGCTGTCGTCCTCAGCAGTACAGGAGGGATCATCGGCGTACTGCTCGGTGTGGGCGGCGCGCAGCTCATCACGCCGCTGCTGGGGGGAAGCCGCGCCCTTGTCACGCCGCAGAGTATCCTGCTGGCTCTGACCGTTTCGCTGGGCATCGGTATCTTTTTTGGCCTCTATCCCGCTAACCGCGCGGCCAGCCTGAATCCAATTGACGCGTTGCGTTACGAATAGCCTGCATACGTCACGCAGAAGGCGCATATTTCCTCTGATTGGGTCTTGACAAATCATCCGGCATGCGCTATACTCAGTTTAGTTAAGCGGTTTCCGAAAAACCGCTCTTTTCTGGACACGATAGTAAACCGCTTAACGGCCAACGTGTCGTAGCAACTTGTGAACATCCGAAACACAAACCGGTAATGCATGCGCCCCGGCTTTCGCCCAACTCGTTGGAACCGTGGGTTACGTCTCCGTCGTAACAGCGTCGTCTGCGACAAATCATGCTACACGGTTGAATGTTCAATGTTCAGCAATCGCTGCGTCAGGTCACCTTCACATCGGGAGTGCATTCATGCCAGTGACGATCTACGATGTAGCCAGACAAGCCGACGTTTCGACCGCGACCGTCTCCAAAGTGCTGTCGAACACGCCTTACGTCAGTGACAAAACGCGCGCCAAAGTGCTGGCCGCGGTGTCCGCACTCGATTTTGTGCCCAATCTGGCCGCTCGCAGCCTCAACCAGGCGCGCACCGGCATCATCGGCCTGGCCTTTCCCTACGCGTCCGACTACCTGTTCGACGACCCCCACCTGATGCTGTTCTTGCGTGGGGTGGAAGATGTTGCCACAACGCACGATTACAGCATCCTCCTGATGACTGCAGGCGCAACCGATGCCGCGGGCGGTTTGCGTCGCCTGCTGCACACCCGCTATGTGGATGGCGCTATCGTGGTCGGTATGGAAAGCGTGCAGCCAATCACGGCAGAGCTGCGCCACCGCAACTACCCCACCGTGGCCCTGGGCTATTCCTCGCCCCTGGGTATCCACAACACGATTCATGCGGATGACTACACAGGCGGCCGCTTGGCCGCTGAACACCTGCTCGCCCTCGGCCACCGGCGCATCGGCCTCATCGGCGGTCCGCAGGAGATCGCCGCGGTGGGCCGGCGTATCCAGGGCTTCACCGATGCCCTGGTCGAACGGGGAATGAGTCTGGCGCCCGAACTGTGCGCGGCCGGTGACTTTACGCAGGAAAGCGGGTTTGCCGCGGCCGCGGTCATCCTGGGCCGGCCCGATCGCCCCACCGCCGTTTTTTCTGTCAACGACCGCATGGCCCTGGGGTTCATGTCCTACGCCCAGGCCTCCGGACTGGCGGTTCCTGCCGACCTGTCTATCGTCGGGTTCGACGATATTCCGGCCGCCGCCTACTCCCACCCCAGCCTGACCACGGTGTGTCAGCCATCTCTGGAGATGGGGCGTGTTGCATGTGAGCGTCTGCTGAACCTGGTGCAAGGGGTGCAGGAGCCGTTCGAGCCGCTGGTGTTGGCCACCATGTTTATCCCGCGCAGTTCGACGCGCGCCATCGCGTAGCGCGAAGGCGGAACTGCTGGGGTTCTGCCAAACTCTTGAAAACGAAAGGAGGTTGAACAGCAGCACATATTTATTCGCCAGGTATTGCCAGGAGAGAAGAGAGAGGGATTCGACTGGCTCCCCAGGTGTCCGCGCTGAAACGGGCGCCATCTGTGGTTTCAGCAGTCCCATCCACGCCAAGCTTGAGTTTATCTTTGCAGAAAGTGAGCGCCTACGATGAAGAAGAAGTTGCTCGTCCTATTGGTGATTGCTGCCACGCTGTTGACTGCATGTGGCGGCGCTGCACAACCCACCCAAGCCCCCGCCCAACCGGCCGCGGAAGTTACGATCCGCTGGCGCACCCGCCCCGACAACCAGGAAGAACAGAACGTCTATCAGAAGATCAGCGACGAGATTGACGCCAAGCTGGCGAACGTCAAGCTGGTCTACGATCCGGCCCCGGTGCAAGGCTACATGGACAAGCTGACCACTGAGCTTTCCGCGGGCACCGCGCCCGACATCACCTGGATTCCGGGCGCCAGCACGGCTGACCTGGCCAGCAAGGGTGTTTTGCTCGACCTCATGCCCATGGCCAGCAAGGACAGTGCGTTCAAGCTGACCGATTACTACGATGCGCCCATGAAGGAACTGCAGCACGACGGTAAGTTGTGGGGCCTGCCGCGCGACATCTCCACGATGGTGATCTACTACAACATGGACCTCTTCAAGGCGAAGGGGTTGCCCGACCCGGCCGAGCAGGCCGCCAAGGGCGAGTGGAACTGGGACAACTTCTTGAAGGCGGCCCAGGCCATTCGCGATGAGAGCGCCGGCACCTACGGCTTCAGCTTCAGCAACTGGTGGGGCCTGTGGGGCTTCTTTGCCTACAGCGGCGGCGGCAGCCTGTTCAATGCTGATCGCACCGCCTGCGGCCTGGATCAGCCTGGCTCTATCGCCGGCCTGCAGTTCATGTCCGATCTCTTCAACAAATACAAGGTCGCGCCGCCTCCGGGCGCCGAGGGCGGCGTTGGCGAGACCGACTTCCTGGCCGGCAAGGTGGGCATGTTCCCCAACGGCCGTTGGATGACCCCGGGCATGCGCCAGAACGCCAAGTTCAACTGGGGCGTGGTGGAAATGCCCGAAGGCCCCGGCGGCAAGAAGACCTGGCTCTTCTGGGGCCCGTACGTTGTCAGCGGCAAGACCAAGAACGCTGACGCGGCCTGGCAGGTCATCAAAGAGCTGACCAGCCCCGAAGTGCAGGCCAAGGTTGCGGCGCTCGGCAGCAACATCCCGTCCAACAAGGCCGACAGCGCCAAGCAGGCGTTCCTCGATTCCAAGCCGCCGGCAGACAACTCCGCCTTCATCAAGGGCGCAGACTATGCCGTGGCCGAGATTCCGCTGTGGACAGGCAACTGGGGCGACATCGTGGATGCCATCTACCAGCCGAACGTTGACAAACTGTTGAACGGTAAGGCCACCGCAGAAGAAATCGCCAAAGAAGCCTGCGCAGCCGCCAACCCGCTGTTCAAGAAGTAACCCGACCGATCCGGCTTCGGGAGTCCCACCCCCGCGGCGCGCCGCCCCCGCCCTGCGCCGCCGGACTCCCGAAGTCCCCGATCCCTGAATTCTGAACGCTGAATTCCGATCTCCGATCTCTGATCTCTGATCTCTGATCTCCGATCTCTGATCTCCGATCTCTGATCTCCGATCTCTGATCTCTGATCTCTGATCTCTGATCTCTGATCTCCGATCTCCGATCTCTGATCTCTGATCTCTGATCTCCGATCTCCGATCTCCGATCTCTGATCTCCGATCTCTGATCTCCGATCTCCGATCTCCGATCTCTGATCTCCGATCTCTGATCTCCGATCTCCGATCTCTGGTCTCCGATCTCTGATCTCCGATCTCCGATCTCTGATCTCTCTCTCGTATCCAGGGAGGCACGCCCATGACAGCTTCAGCCACGGTTCCACCGTCCACAGCCGCGTCCAGGCAGCGACGCGAGGCAATTGACGGATTCCTCTTCTTGCTGCCTAATATCCTGGGTTTTCTGATCTTTTTCGCTGGCCCTCTCATCCTGTCGCTCTACTACAGCCTGACAGACTGGGATCTGTTCAGCGCGCCCAAGTTCATTTGGCTGCAGAATTTCCTGCAAGCCATTGGCTTCCATCTCAGGCCGGAGGCCTATCAGGCGGCGTTGGAACAAGGCGCAGGGTTCTTCAGCGCCCTGGGCAAGTTGATCGTCAGCAACGACCCCATCTTCTGGGTGGCGCTGCGCAACACGTTCGTCTATGCGGGCGGCGTGTTGGTTCTCTCGGTTCTGCCTGCCTTCTTTCTCGCCTACCTGCTCAACTCCAAGTTGCGCGGCATGACCTTCTTCCGCGGGCTGTACTACCTGCCGGTGGTTGCCAGCGTCGTGGGTATCTCCCTCGTCTATCTGTGGATCTTCGATCGGCAGAGCGGCGCCATCAACTTCGTCCTGGGCGTCATCACCACTGTCATCAACCGGCTCTTTGGCGCCAACCTGGCGAAACCGCTTATCGGCTGGCTCAACGACCCGGATTGGGCGCTTTTTTCGCTCATCCTGATGAGCGCCTGGCGCACCATCGGCTATGACATGGTCATCTTCCTGGCCGCGTTGCAGGGCGTGCCCCACAGTCTGACCGAGGCCGCGTTGGTGGACGGCGCTTCCCGCGGCGTCATCCTGCGCAGAATCATCATTCCCCTTATCACCCCCACCA
>JAYRVL010000871.1:0-5124 GCA_041918575.1 Anaerolineae bacterium
ATCACTCCGACCTGGACCCCCTCCTTCACGCCAGGAGTCGTGACCGACACACCGACCCCCTCCTTCACGCCCGCGGCCACCACCCCCGCGCCTCTTTCGCCAACGCCCACGCTGAGCGTCACGTCTACCGCGAGCGTGACCCCCACCTTGCCTGGTGCCACAGCCTCTGTCACCGCCACCCCCGCGCCGGTTGTCACTGACACACCGCTGCCGCCAACCGCTGTGGTTTCTCCTCCGGCCACGGCTGCCCTGCCCTCGCTGCCGCCGCCCCCGGCCGGCGACAATCCGGAGCAGCTTCCCACACCGACGCCGACGCCCGCGCCGGCCGATGAAGCTGGCCTTTTTGCACAGACCTTCATCCAGGCGCTCAGTTTCGTCTGGTTGGGCTGCGGCATCCTCGTCATCCTGGGCCTCGGCGCCGGACTGTTCTTCCTGCTGCGCCGCGGACCGGCCGGGTAAACCGCCATGCCGTGGTCGTTGCCCTCAACCCAACCTACCGCGCCGCCTGCGGCTGCGCCGGCGCCGGTTCACCAACCCCACCGCGAACGCTGGCTCCTGCCTGCCATCCTCCTGCTCGCCTTCATCCTGCTCGCCTTCATCCTGCGCGTCTATCATCTTGATTTTCAGAGCCTGTGGCGCGACGAAACAGACGCCGTTCGCTTTGCCACGCAGCCGCTGTCGCAGATCCTGAGCACCTTCACCAAACCTGGCGAAAACGGCCCACTCTTTTTTCTGCTCCTACGTCCCTGGCTGCAAGTCGTCGGGCAGAGCGAATTTGCCCTGCGCTTCTTCGCCGTTTTCTGGGGTGTTCTGAGTGTGCCGCTAACCTGGGCGCTGGCGCGGCGCCTGCTGCGCTTCTGGCCGGCTGCCATCAAGCCCGCAGCGGCGGCCCAAGTCTCCGCCCTGGCAGCGCTTCTGGTCGCCACCTCGCCCTACCTGGTCTGGTACAGCCAGGAAGGCAAAATGTACGCCCTGGTAACGGCGCTGGCGCTGTCCAGCCTGCTGGCGCTGCTGTGGGCGCTCACCGCCGCGGCCGGCGCCGGTTGGCGCTGGTTGGCCTACATTGTATACATTGTATTGACCAGTCTCGGTTTCTACCTGCACGTCATGCTCGTCCTGCTGCTGCCGGTGCATGCCGTCCTCTTCGTCGTCGGTTGGCCCTCCACACGCAAACACTGGCGCGGCGCACTGGCCGCGCTGGCCTGTTTCACCTTGCCCTACCTGCCGTTGGTTTGGTGGCAGTGGCGGCTGTTCGCTTCGCCCACCTTCGACCCCGGCTTCGCGTTCGTGCCCCTGCCGAGGATTTTCGCCATTCTGCTGGTCGCTTTTGGCCGCGGCATACGCAGCGAACCGCCCATCGTCCTGGTGAGCGCCTGGATTTTCCTGCTTTTTGCGGCCCTGCTGCCGGCGGTCAGCAAACCGGCTGCCTGGCGCAGGCCGGTCATTCTACTCACGGCCTGGCTGCTGGCGCCAACCCTCCTCCTCTTTGCCATCAGCCTGCGCGTCCCGCTCTTCAACGACCGCTACCTGATCTACATCGGCCCGGCGTTCTACCTGCTGAGCGCGGTTGGCGTCTGCCTGGCAGCGCAGCGCAGCCGCGGGCTGGCCGCGGCCGCGCTCCTCCTGGCGCTGAGCCTGAACCTGGTCGGCGTGTGGGGCCAGGCGGTCACGCCCATCAAGGCCGATCTGCGCGGCGCGGCCGCGTTCGTGCAGGCGCAGGCCGGGCCAACCGACGTGCTGATCTTTCAGCACCCGTACATTCGCTTCACCTTTGCCTACTACGCAGGGTGGGATTACGCCTGGCGCGAAGCGCCGTTCACCAACGACCGCCAGCGCGTTTCGCCAGAAAGCACAGGCGAGGCCTTGACCCGGCTGCTGCAAGGGGCCGACTACGCCTGGCTGATCGAATCAGAGGCAGAGACGTGGGACCGCCGCGGCTTCAACCGGCAGTGGCTGGATGCGCACGGCGAAGAAATCGTCACGCAGAGGCTGACCGGCGTGCAGATCACGCGCTGGGCGCTGGAGTAGAGAACCGCTGCGAGGAGACCTTCCAGGGTCGGCCGATCACCGTGTGGGGGATGTGAGGGGGGATTTCCCAGCCACGAACGCGGTCAGGCTGCCCCAGGGCACGATTTGTCCCAGCAACTGCCGCTCGATGGCCGCGCGCACGTGGGCCAGGGCGTCGCTGTCGAGCTGCTGCGCCAGGCGCTGCATGTAGCTGGGCCGGCTGCTGCCGTCATTTTCAGCAAACCAACGCCCCAGCAGCGCCGGCGTGATGCGCAGATTGCCCGTTTCCGCGCTCGTTTCCACGCTCACATCACGCAGTCCGGCCGCCAGCGCCATGTCCCGCAAATCTTCCGCCTGCCAGTTGACCAGGGCGTCGTCCGCATTCGCGTAGATGGCCTCTTCCGCATCCCGCCACGCCTGCGCCAAATCTCCCGGCAGGTCGCTGCGGTTCACCAGCGCGTAGATGCGCTGCGTGGCCGCGGGCGCCGTCTGCGCCAACACCAGGCGACCGCCAGGCCGCAGCAGCGCCAGCAGGATGCGGAACACCGCTGGCTTGTCGGGCTGGGCGGCCAACACGCCGCGTCCCACGATCACATCGAAGCGCGTGGCCGCATCCACGGTCGCGATCAATTCCGGCAGTTCAAGCAGCGCGCCGGTCAGGATGACCGGCCGTTCGACCTGGTCGAGATGGGTCGCCATCTGCTGCAGGGCCTGGGCCTCGGCCGCGGTGGACGCCAGCGCCCACACGCCGCCCACCGGCGCGCGGCGCACCGCCTCCCAGGTGAGCAGCCCGTTGCCTGCGTTCAGGTCCAGCACCAGGCTGTGCCGTTCGATCTGCGCCAGCGCCATCACCCGCTCGCGCAGCCGGCTCAACTGCTCGCCCAGGCTGCTCAGCGTGCGCTGCAGCCACAGACCGGACGCGGGCGGCCCTTGGTGGGAGCGGCCCGCGGCCCCTGCCTCGCGACCGGACGCCGGCGCGGCTTCATCGCCCTCGAGCATAGCGGCCAACTGCGCCTCGCGACGCCGCGCCACCTCGTCGCGAATCTGACGCTCATAGCCCAGGCCGCCCGGCTGGTAGAAAACGCGGCCTTGCAGGCTGGCCGGTAAATACTGCTGCGCCACCCAGTGATCGCGGTACGCGTGCGGGTAGAGATAACCCTGGCCGTGCCCCATCGCCTCCGCGTCGCGGCTGGCGTCCTTGAGATGATCGGGCGCCTCGGCCTCCTGCTCCTTTTCCACCACGCCCAGCGCGTCGAAGAAGGCAAACGCGCTGTTGCTCTTGGGCGCGGTCGCCAGGTAGAGGCAGGCCAGCGCCAGATGAAAGCGCCCCTCCGGCAACCCCACATAGTCGAACGCCTGCGCCGCCGCCGCCACTACCTGCAGCGCGTGCGGATCGGCCATGCCCACATCTTCGCCGGCAAAGATCAACATGCGCCGAAAGATGAAGCGCGGGTCTTCGCCGGCGTAGATCATTTTCGCCATCCAGTAGAGCGCGGCGTCCGCATCCGACCCGCGCAGCGATTTGATGAACGCGCTGATCGTGTCGAAATGGGCGTCGCCATCCTTGTCGTAGAGCACCGCGCGGCGCTGAATGGACTCCTCTGCCACCGCGCGCGTGATGTGAATCGGCGCCGAGGCCGCGCCCGGCGGCGTGGTTTCCACGGCCAGTTCCAGCGCGTTGAGCACGCTGCGCGCATCGCCGTTCGCCACGCTGACCAGGTGATCGAGCGCGTCGTCATCGAGCAGAACCGGCAGCGCGCCGTAGCCCCGCGCCGGATCGGCCAGCGCCTGCCGCGCGACTGCACGCAGATCGTCCTCGGTCAGACTGCGCAGTTGGAAGATGCGGCTGCGGCTGACCAGCGCCTTGTTGACCTCGAAGTAGGGATTCTCCGTGGTCGCGCCGATCAAAATCACGGTACCGTTCTCCACCCAGGGCAGGAGCGCGTCCTGCTGCGCCTTGTTGAAGCGATGAACTTCATCCACGAACAGGATCGTCTTCTGGCCGTGCAGCCCGCGGCGCTCCTGCGCCACCGCCACCGCGTCGCGAATATCCTTGACCCCGGCCAGCACGGCGTTGATGGCGATGAAGTGGGCGGCCGTGGTGTTGGCAATGATGCGCGCCAGGGTCGTTTTGCCGCTGCCGGGCGGCCCCCAGAAGATGACCGACGACAACTGGTCGGCCTGAATGGCGCGGCGCAGCAGCCGGCCCGGGCCGATGATGTGTTCCTGGCCGATGAACTCGTCGAGCGTGCGCGGGCGCATGCGCGCGGCCAGCGGCGCTTCGTCATCGGTCGCCTGCTGCCGGCGCAGATCGAACAGGGTGGGGCTGGTGGTTGATGCGGGCATGACAGCCTCTGGTCGAAAAACAAACGTAATATCACGGGGCGCCGCTCATTGTAGCGTAAAGCCGCCCGCGCGCCAAGCGCGAACCAGGCGCGTCGCGAATTCCAAATGTGGTCGCCGAAGACATCTGGAATGAAGGCTTTAGCCGGTTATTGGGCGCTTGAGAACCCTGTGGCAGACCGGCTAAAGCCTCGATTCCGGGTACATTTGGAATTCCTGCAGGCGCGTCGCACCTCTTGGCTGAGATTTGCGCCAGGACAAGGATGCGATTAACCACGCGCCTCACACATGGGCTTCACACGGCCTTCATTTGGCTGGGGTATCATAGATGTGTCGAAGGGTGTTGATTCGGCTCAGAGCGCCAATCTCGCCAATCGAAGCAAAATCACAACGATGTCGAAAGGAATGGGCTTGTATGAAAAGCAAACGAGTAGCGACAATGATCGCCGTGGTGTTGGCCCTGGGCCTGGTGGCCATCTTTGCCACCGGCGCGCTGGCGCAAAGCGGAACGGTGTGGAATATGATGCGGGGCGTGATGGGCGGCGCGGTTGATGCCGAGTCCATGCAGGCCATGTTTGCCCAGATGCACCCCAACGGCGCCATGCCCGCCGGCATGAACGCGATGATGGGGCAGATGTGGAACCAGGACGGCACGGTCAATGCCGAAGCCATGCAGGCCATGCATGCGCAAATGCAGAATGGCGGGGCCATGTCGGCCATGCATGCGCAAATGCAGAATGGCGGGGCCATGTCGGCCATGCATGCGCAAATGCA
>JAYRVL010000872.1:0-4776 GCA_041918575.1 Anaerolineae bacterium
CCATACAACAGCTTGTGGTCATTGGCAAATCGCACACAACCTGTAGGAACAGTCCTGTTTTCGCTCAAACGTTCTACGCGACGGCTTGTGGCAAGTGCCTGATGACCTACTACCCATTGGGGTGTCGAAAACAGGCTAAGTTCGTGGTATCTCGGAGGTCTCAGTCGGTCAGGATCTACCCGGTCATAACGAAGGCAGGGTTGACGACGACGCCCGCGCCTGGGTCGGTGTAGGCGACCTCGTAGCGGGCGCGGCTGGCGTCGTCCACGGCTTCCACGAACAGCGCCAATGTGATCTCGGCCAGTCCCAACTGCTGCGCATAGCGCGCCGCCTGCTGCACCGCTTCACGATAGCCGTAGTCATCCACAAAGCTCTTGACCTCGATGGCGTAGGTCTGACCCGCATAGCGCAGCAGCAAGTCCACCTTGCCGTTGCCCGTGGGAAATTCGGGCAGCACCTGGCCGCGGCGACGACGCAGCAGTAAATCCAGATATGCAAACAGGTTGAAGTGATAGACCGCCTCGTAGATGCGCAGATCGCTGCGCCGCGGCGCATCCTTCAGCAGCCATCCCCGGTTCTCGACCAGATATGCCTCGTAGCGCCGCAGCACACTCCGCACATGCAGCCCCTCCTCCGTGATCGTGTCGCTCAAATCGGTAAACGGCGGATACAATCGCCCGACGTCACGGAATAGCTCGCGCGCAAAGTACGAAAACAACCGTTTCTGCACCAGGGGACAGGGAAACCGCACATAGCGCCGAACATCATCCACGACCTCGTAATCCACCACGCCGTTCATGTACAGAAAGTTGATGATCGGATCTTCGTAGCGAAACTCGATCTTCTCCCGGGTCTGGAACAACTCCAACACGAATGACTTGTACGGATCCTGCCGCGCCTTGCTGATGATGTTCAGAATGTTGTTGTTCGGTAGTTCCTGCGTGGCCGCCGCATAGGCAATCTCAAGATCGTGCAGCGTGATCTCCGGCCGGCGCTGATTGTATGTCTCCGTCAGCACCTCGCCCAGCCACGAGACAAGCCCGGGCTGACCCCGCGTCTCCGCGTACAGCTGCGCCGTCACCTCCGGCGCCACCGTCTGCCCGCTCTCCTCTTCGTACCAGCGGAACATGCCCGTGACTTCCTCCGCCGTTAGATTGGGAATCCGCAGGCTGCGCTGCACATTGAACGGCGACCCGCGCGGATTCTCCACCCCCAACACCGCACGCACCCCGATCAGCGCCACCCCGTGCAGCAGATAGTCCCGCTCCGCCGCCGGCAGCTGCGCCTGATCCTGCTGCCGAATGTACACATTGCGCAATACGCTCGCCAACCCCGCAATCGCCGCCTCCGGCAGCGCATCGAACTCATCCAGAATCAAGATCAGCGGCTTGCGCAACGTCCCGCGCTTGAACATCCCATCCAAATCATCCAGCCGTTCGACCTTGACGTCAGACAACGCCAGTCGTTCGATGATCTCGGCGGCGATCGAGCGCACCACACTGTTCACGTCGGTCTCCATCTTCAGATGTTCCAAGTTCATCTTGAGCACATTGAAGCGGTCGTCCTCCTGCAGCCGCCAGAGCACCTGCTGCATGATCCACGTCTTCCCCGTCTGCCGCGGCCCCCACACCGTGATGTAATGCCCACCGAACGTTGGGTCTTCACCCACCATTTGCGTATACGCACGTTCGATCAACGCCTGACGCGGCGCATAGTAATGCAGCCGGGTATCTACCGGCCCATACGAAGAAAACTTGCGCATAACTCCCTCCTGCTCAGGCAATTCCATGAGTGGCCCGCGGGAAATTCGGACAGCATCTGGCCGCAGCGGCGACGCAGCAGGGCATCCAGCGACATCGCTGCGATTGCGCTCCTGCTATCAGGACGTGAACCAGAACAGATCTCGCCGCACGTGTTTGCCGGGCGCGGGGATGGCCTGGGTGAAACGTTCCGTACTGGTCATACGCTTCACGATGAAACCCGGCAGCCAACGGAACATCCCGCCCGGCCCCGATTGGCTCTTGTGGCAGGCCGACGCCCGCTGCTTGACCTCCAGGTAGCGACTGATGTCAATACGCACATGAACAGGCGCCTCCCAACTGATGACCTGCAGCAGGTTGATGTCATGATTGCGGCCAAAGCGCCGCGGATCACGGCCAAACAGCGGCATCAAGCGCACAACTACCTTCAGCAGGCCTGTGGTGAAGGCCGGATGGTACACCGCGTCAGCGCGATGCGGTGGCCCGGCCTCCTGAAAGCGAGAGCCGTCTGCTGCGGCTTCGAAGGCCAGCATCGTTGCCTGGTGCAGCTTGATGTGATCGGGATGCCCATAGCCGCCGTGGCGGTTGTCGCAGATGATCACCTGCGGGCGGTGACGGCGGATCGCAGCAACGAGCTGGCCCACCAGCCGGTCCATGGGCGCCTGCACCAGGCTTTCGGGGTGCTGATTCTCAGGCGCGCCGGCCATCCCGCTGTCACGATAACCCAGCCAGTCCACCCCGGCCAGGCCCAATGCCTGCGCGGCGCAGCACAACTCGGCCGCGCGCAACTGTGCGGTGCTGGCGTAGCCTTCCAGCAGCGCGGCATCCACCGTGCCAGCGTTGCCATCCGTGCCGCACACCAACCACACCGCTGCGCCCTCCGCGGCGTAACGCGCCAGCGTGCCGCCCGGTCCGAATGACTCATCGTCTGGATGAGCGAAGATCGCCAGCAGCACGCGCTGGCCCGGCAACGGGGGCGCCGCCGCCGCCGCCGCCGCCCAAATCGGTTCGTAGGCCATTCTCGTCCTCTCAAAAAAATTCACCGCTGCATGGAGCGGCTCCGCCGGACGCACGATCGCGAAAATGCCGGCTCAAAAAGCCTGGCGTGTCCAAGGTAACTGCTCAGGCGGCCCCCCCTGCCCCCCAATCCTGGGGGAAAAAGCATTCGGCTTGTCCAAGTCTACTTTCTGCCCTAACAGCAAAGCCGATTATACCATATATTAGTCCCAAATGACAGACGGGTCCAATCGAACGGACGATCCTTCACGGCACCGGGTTGACTGCGTGCTGTTACAAGAACATCAGCGCGGCGCCTCCCAGGGCGATCAGGGTACCGATCAGGCCGCGGCGCGTCACCGGCTCGTGAAAGACCCAGTGGGACAGGGGGATGAGCAGGATGGGGGGCAGCGCCATCAGGGTGGAGGCGATGCCGAGCGGCGCGTTCTGCACGGCAATCATCGAACCCCAGATGCCCAGGAAGGGGCCGGTGAACGCGCCGCCGGTGATGAAGATCGCCGCCCGGCGGTCGCGCAGGGCCGTGAAGGTGGCGCGCACCTGCCCTTGCAGCAGAGTGATGAGCCAGAGCGCAGCCATCGCCGTGATGATGCGCACCAGGGTGGCGGAGAGGGGCAGAAAGCCGCCGTCCATGCCCATCTTGGAGAAGAAAAGACCGAAGGCCTGGCCCAGGGCCGCGCCGATGCCCAGGAGAACGCCGCTGCGGTAGGCGTGGTGATCGTGATCGCCCACGAACGCAGTCGCGCCGTTGGCCCGGCCACGCGGTTCCAACGTGACCCAGGCGATGCTGACCAGGGTGATGAAAATGGCAAGGGTTTGCAGCCAGGTCAGGGTTTCGCCGTACCAAAGCCAGGCCAACAGCGATGAGAAGATGGGCGCGAGGGTCATCAGGAGCATGGTGCGGCGGGGGCCAATCAGCACGTAGGCCTGAAAGAGACAGGCGTCGCCCGCGGTCAGGCCGATGACGCCGGAGAGGCCCAGCCAGAGCCAGCGCGCCGCGTCTGCGCCCAGCGGCCACAGACTGCCCGTGAGCAGGAGATGCGCCAGCGAAAGGTAAACCGTTGCCAGCACCAGGCGCATGCGGTTGACCACCACAGAGCCGACGCGCTGGCCGGCCAGGGTGAACTGCAACGAGGTGAACGACCAGGTCAGGGAGGCGAAGAGCGCCGCTAATTCGCCCAGTAAGATCATGCGCGTGCGCTCGCCAGGAACGCATCCACGGCCGGCCGCGTGGGCAGGCCGGGAATGGCGCCGCGCTCCAGCGTGGTGAGCGCACCCACCGCGTTGCCCAGGCGCAGCGCCCGACGCAGATCATCTTCGGTCCAGTTCAGATCACATTCGAGCAGCCCGCTCAGCAGGCCGGCCACGAAGCCATCGCCGGCGCCGGTGGTGTCCACCGGCGTCACGGTAAAACCGGGCACGTGGCCGGCCGCATGGGGCGTGAAGTACATGCTGCCGCCCTCGCCCTGCGTCACCACCAGCAGGCGCAGCGCGTCGTGCCACAGGCGACGGGCGCCCGCGGCCAGGTCAGCCACCCCGCTGAGGAAGGCCAGCTCCTCCTCGCTCACCTTGATGATCTGCGCCAATCGCCAGCCAACCAACATGCCGGCGCGCGCCGCTTCTGCGGAAGGCCACAGCGGCAGGCGCAAATTGGGGTCGTAGGAGATGAGCGCGCCGCCCGCCCGCGCCGCGGCCGCCGCGGTCAGGGTGGCGCTGCGGCTCGGCTCACCGATGAGGGTGATGGAACCAAAATGGAAGATGCGCGCCTGCCCGGCGTAGGCGACATCCACCTGGTCGGGCCGCCAGAGCATGTCTGCGCTGGGGTGGCGATAGAACATGAACTCCCGTTCGCCGCCGGCGGTCAGGGAGACGAAGGCCAGCGCGGTGCGCGCCGCGCTGGAAAAGCGCAGCCCGGCCACATCCACGCCGTCGGCGGCCAGGATGTGGGCGAGGAAATGACCGAACTCATCGTCGCCGACCTGGCCCATGAAACCGACCCGCC
>JAYRVL010000873.1:0-1506 GCA_041918575.1 Anaerolineae bacterium
AAGCTCCCGCCGTGGTCGCGCCCAGCGCCGTCGGCGTGAAGCGCAGGATATCCGAGTCATCCACCGCGCCCACACCTGGCACGTCCAACGGCGCGTCCAGGCTCAGGAGCAGGCTGCCGTCGGGTTGCACCGAGAAGGCATCCACATCGGCGTCAGTCACTCCCACATCCGAGCCGTCGAAGACCAGATACCACAACCCGGTAACCAGGTCGTAAGCCAGCACATCCTCATCGGCGAAGGTAATACCGCCCGCCGTGCCGCTGCTACTGGAGCTGACATAGACCACCGACAAGGGCGTAACCGGCGGTGGCGGCGTGGGTGTCGGCGTAGGAGTATGCGTCGGTGTGGGAGTCGGAGTATGCGTCGGCGTGGGCGTGTTCGTCGGTGTCGGCGTCGGCACAACAATAACCAGTTCCGTTTTCTCCTCCACCGCCATCTCGCTCACCACTGGCTGATACGCCTCCTGCACCATCACCACGATGCTGCCGTCGGCATACACGCCGGCCGGCACATCCAGCGTCACATATTGCGGCGTGTTATTCAACGCCCGATTAGCCAGGACGGTCACTCCGTCTATCAGCACGCTCTCGACGCGGCCTGTGCCGTCGCCCTCATACAGGGTCAACCGTATCTGGTAATTCTTATTGGTGTCTAGACCGTCGAAACGGTACTGCACCTGGCCGTCGTCATCGTAGCGCACTGTCTGGTAAGGCAGGTTGCCCCAACTGCTGTCCGGCAGACCATCCAGCCAGCCGCAGCCGTCCGCCGCGCCGGTGTAGGCCGCCTCTCCCGGCAGACCGCTATCCCGGTAGCAATAACGAATGTCGCTCAGCTTCAGTTCGCTGACTACCGGCCCGCCCAGGCCGCCGCCCGACTTCTCGATAGTGACCACCACCTGATGGTCGCCGTAGGCTGTCGGGTCGAGCAGGATGCTCTTAGCCACGCCTTGCGTATTGGCCGTGACGCCGCTGAGGACTTCCACGCCATCCACCAACACGCGCAAGCTGCGGCTGCCACTGCACAGGAAGAAGGTCATATCCAGGTGGTAGAAGCGCCCCGGTAATAGGTGGTTGAACTGATATTGCAGCGTTTCACCGCTATTGCGCTGGCGATAAGTCTGGAAGGGTTGACTGCCGCAACTATTGATGACGTTGCCCGCCGTCAGATAGCCATAACCCACCGCCGGGTCATAGGCCACATCCCCCGCCCCGCCGGCGTCAATGGACACCGGTGCGCCCCACCCCACATAGACAGCCCGCCCGCCGGTGTTGTTGCTTTCGTCCGACACGTCAATCACGCCCGTGCGATCCGCTACGGCATACAGTGTCACATCCCCCAGGCCCGAGGGCGTCCAGGCGATAGTCACCGTGCGCGTAGCCCCGGCGTTGACCGTGACCACCTTGTTGCCGATGAGTGTCCCGCCGTTGTTGGGATCGCCCTGATACAAGCTGATGGTCTGGCTGCCGGCGTTCGTCTGACCGTTGTTCGTCACTTTAACGGTGACAT
>JAYRVL010000874.1:0-10008 GCA_041918575.1 Anaerolineae bacterium
CGAGGTGATGACCCGACAAGTCATCACCGTGGCCGAAGACACGCCGATCGAAGAAGCAGCGCGCATCATGGCCGACAACAAAATTGGCGGTCTCCCCGTCATGAAGGGTGAACGGATCGTTGGCATCATCACCGAAACCGATCTGTTCAAGATCCTCCTCGAACTGATGGGCGCGCGCGAGCGCGGCGTGCGCGTCACCGCGCTGATCGAAGATCAACCCGGCGCGCTCGCCCGCATCACCAGGGCCATCACCGAAGCGGGCGGCGATTTCGTCGCCTTCGGCCAGTTCGCCGGCAACGCCAGCGGCGTCAAGCTGCTCACCTTCAAAGTGACCGGGCTGAAAAAAGACGCAGTCGCCCACGTCACAGCCGAGATTGTCAAGGAAGTGTGGGACATTCGCGAATAACTCGATCGAACGAGCAATTGAAATCGCGCCCACTGGCGCTGGTGCGCCAGTGGGCGTGACGGCCGGGCCACAGGGATTAGGACACGGATCAACACCGATTCACACGGATCGTTCCAATCATCCGTGTTGATCTGTGTCAATCCGTGTACCGATTCACACGGATCGTTCCAATCATCCGTGTTGATCTGTGTCAATCCGTGTACCAGCAACCGACTTGGACGCGATACCGGTCGGCGCAGGCCGACCTCGCGGCGGAACGCCCCTTCGCCCCGAATTCATTCTTGTTCACCCAAAAGCGCCGCTTGACAAGGCGTGCCTTCAGGATTAGACTCCTGGATGTTCCCGGTCAGGGCAAGACAGGCAAGGAGGTGGACAACGATGAACAGCAGACAGCGCCCCCGGACAATCATCATTTCGATCCTGATGATGCTTTGGCTGGCCGGGTGTGCAAGCCAGGCCACGCCGCCAAATCCCGGGGGAGATTCAGGCACGTCCCCGGTAACGCCTCCCAGCGCGATCTCAACGTCCGCGCCGGTCACCGCCGAGCCGGCGCCAACCCAGCCTGCGCCGGGGACCGCCACGCCCCAACCGCCGCAGGACCCGGCGGCCATGGTGCAGGCCGAATTCTCACGCCTGGCCGCGGGCCGCATCATGTACAACCCGCCCGAAGAAATGACCGAAGGGGAGCGGGAGCGGGTGGAGGTGCGCATCACCCAGAACATGACCGCGCCCCTGACCGAGGGATTGAAGGGCAGCGGCGCGCCGAGAATCGAGCAGATACCGGTTGCCAGCTTCATGAAGGTGCGCCTGACCAGCGACAGTTTTGACATTACCCCAGTAAGTTCTGAAGAGCAGATCGTGGCGGGAGACACCTACACCCAGTGGACCTGGGATGTCGTTCCTCAAAAATCGGGAACCCACGCGCTGATCCTGGTCGTCACCGCGCGCGTCAAGCTGGCCGGCTTTTCGGACGAACAACGAGACCTGGACATCATCGAACGCGAGATCAACGTGCGCGTCAACCCGGTCTACTCCATACAGTCCTTCATCAGCAACAACCGGGATTGGCTCTTCCCCACGGTGCTCGTCCCGCTCATCATGGCCCTGGGCGGCTGGGCCTGGAAGAATGTGGCCCGGCGCAAGAACACAGAAGGGGAAGCGAAGAAATCATGACGTCATCGTTTCTGGGTGTGTCGTTCACGGTCTGGGGAATCATCGGCCTGGCGATCGCGGCCATCTGGATCTTCGTCAGGACGAGTCACCGGGCCGCCACGCCGCGCTGGCGGTTCATCGTCCTGCGCTGGTTTCACATGGTGGTCTGGCTCTTGCTCGCCCTGGCTGCCTTCATCGCCGGCTCCAGCCTGCCCGGCGCCGCCGCTATCGCCCGCCTGGCGGCCCTGCTCTCCCTGCTCACCTACCTGATCTTCATGGCCGCGCTGTTCACATCCAAACCAGCGTAGCCTGGCGGTCACCGGCGGTATGACGACCATGGCTCCTGATGCACCCCGGCCGCGGCCCACCCTGATCTACGGCGGCACCGCGGCCTACTGGCTCGACCTGGCGGAGTTTGGCGCGGTGGGGGAGACCCTCACCCCGCAAACCCCCTTCGGTCCGGCCGCGCCCATCACCTGGCTGAACGACCGCGCAGGTCTGACCGTTGGCTTCAGCTCACGGCACGGCGTTGGTGAGTTGCAGCGTTCGGCCGGTTTCGTCAATCACCGCGCCAATCTGTGGGCCGCGCAGCAGTTGGGCTTTGGCGCCATCCTCAGTTGGAACGGCGTCGGCGCCATCAACCCCGCGCTGACCGTGGGCGACCTGGTTGCGCCCACGGACCTGCTCGATTGGACGAGCAGTCGCCGCGGCCACAGCTTCGACCGCTGGCATCAGCCGCCGGCCGGCCCGCCGTTCGACCCCAGCCTGCGCCAGACCATCCTCCGCAGCCTGGCCGCGGTCCGCCCGGCGAACACCGACGCCGCGCTGACCCATCACGCGGCCGATGTCATCTACGTTTGCACCGAAGGCCCGCGGCTGGAGACGCAGGCCGAGATTGCCCTCTTCGCCCGCGCCGGCGCCGATGTCGTGGGCATGACCCTGGCCCCTGAGGTCTGGCTGGCGCGTGAGCTGGGCCTGCGCTACGCCTCGCTCTGTTTTGTCACCAACTACGCCACCGGCATGGCCCGCGGCCGCGAACCACAGCGCGAATTCGGCCCGGCCGTCGCCCGCACCTGCTTACCCATCCTGCTGACCGCGGCCGGCCGCCTGGCGCGGGCATCCCAGTAATTCCAAGCGTAATTGCATTTCTTTCAGGGCGATTTTTCTCAACGCAAGGACGCCAGGGCGCAGAGGATTCTTGGGATGGCGCTGACGGGGCTTGCCAAAGGCCCGAAACTGGTAACTGCTCACCATGCAGGCCGATTTGGACAGGATGACCAGGATGTACAGGATTCTTGCTCTGTGGTGTGCAAAACTACCGCCACGAGAGTTCGAATATCCTGTCAATCCTGTGAATCCTGTCTGAATTCCAGGCAGACCCAGCAGTTACCTCAAGGGACAGAAACTGAAGGCTAGATTTCGCTGATACGCTCCGCAAAGAGTTTGATCCGCTCCCAGGCCTCGATGCTCTCTGGCATGAGGTCGCCGAACGCCTGGAAATCGTGATTCATGGTCTCCCAACAATCGAATGTGATGTCTGCGCCCTGCGCTTGCGCCCGCTCGACGAAGCGGATGATCTGATCGGCCAGGATTTCCAGCTTACCCGCCTGCACGTACACCGGCGGCAGGTCGCGCCAATCCGCGTAGATCGGCGACACCAGCGGATCGCGCACATCGGCCTCGCGGCACAGCCAGCCGGCCCAGCGCAGCACCATGCGGCTCTGCGGAAAGTCGAAGGGGTCGTTCTGCGCCATCGCCGAAACCGGCGAAACCGTGTTGCCCACATCGGTCCAGGGGCACAGCGCCACCGCGCCCGCCGGCAAGGGCCACCCCAGGTCGCGCAGCTTCAGGAGCAGCGCCAGCGTCAGGTTGCCGCCGGCCGAATCGCCCATGAGGATGAGCTGGCGCGGCGCGACGCCGGCGTCCAGCAGCCAGCGGTAGGCGGCAACCGCATCCTCCAACTGGGCCGGGAAGGGATGTTCAGGAATCAAGCGGTAGTCCAGGGCAAAGGTGCGGGCCGGCAGCGACAGTGCGGCCAGCGCGATCAGGTTCGCATGACTCTTGCTGTAATAGGCGTAGCCGCCGCCGTGCAGGTAGAGCAGGGTCGCGGCGCGCGCCCCGACTTTGGGCGTGAACCAATGCCCCTTGACCGGCGCGGTGACCGGCTCGATCGTCACCTGCGGCAGCACGGCCGACGGGAACAGCACCGCATCCTCATAGGCGCGGCCTTCGGCCATCGAAGGACAATCGAAGGCGATTTCGGTTTGCCGGCGCACGAACGCCGTCACCGCCTCGAACATCGCTGTCCAGCCCGGCGCCCGCGGCCCCTTGATCGCGCGGCGGGCCGGCACCGCCAGCAAAGCCGCTATCAGATTCCAAAGCCCGCGGCCGCGGTGCGACCAGCGGCCGGCCAGGATCAACCCTGGCGGCGAAGACTGACTCATTCTTTTCTCCTCAGTTCGTTGTTACTCCAAATCAACGAGGGACTGCACTTTCTCCTCATCCAGCACATCCTGACGCCGTTTCGCTTGCTCCAGCAAAACCAGGGTGATCGAATAGGCGACCGCGGCCAGCGGAACGCCAAAGACGAAGCCCCAGAAGCCCATCAGTTGCGAGCCGACCATCAGCGAAATGACGATCAAGAGCGAGGGCATGCGCAGCGACCCGCTGAAGATGGACGGCATGACCACATTGAACAGAATAACCTGAAAAACGAGCAGCGCCAGCAGGAGCCAGAGCGTGTTGGGCGAGCCTTGCAGGGCCGCGACCAGCACCGGCAGGATCGTGGCGACGATGCCGCCGACGATGGGCACCAGCACGACCAGGCCCGTAGCTACACCAACGACCAGGGCCGAGTCAATGCGCAGGAGGAACATCAGCAGGGAGACAGCGACGCCAAAAATTAGCCCCTGCAGAACGGTGCCGCGCAGAAAGCCGCCAAACGTGCGGTCAATGGTCTCGGCGGCCATCTGGTATTCATCTTCATAGCGCTTGGGCAGCACGCTCAAGATGGCGCCCGCAATGGCGCCGCCATCCAGGGTGACAAACAGACTCAGGAAGATGATGATCAGGAATTGGCTGAACGCGGTGGCAATACCGCCGGCCAACCCCAACCCAAATTGCAGAAGGTTAGCGCCCACGAGGGGTACCTGGTTCAGCAGGTCGGCCGGCTGCGGTAAGACGACCAGGTTGGGGTCAATGTCCAGGCGGGTGATCAGCAACGTGCGCATCTCGTTGAGCCAGCCCGTGGCCTGCTGCAGCCACTGCGGCAGATTGCCGGCCTGGGTCTGCATCGAACGCGCCAATTGGTCGAGCTGATGAACCAACACCGGCGCCAGGGCCAGCAGCGCCAGGCCCAGACCGCCCACCAACACGCCATAAACGATGGCGACCGCCAGGCCAAATGGGAGCTGAAGGGTCGCCGGTGTGCGCGCTGCCAACTGCGTTGAGAGCAGGCGCCGGGCCAGGCGCAGGCTAAACTTGCGACGCTGCAGCCAGGTCACCAACGGCTGCAGGGTGAAGGAGAGGAGCCAGGCCAGCGCCACCATCAGGATCAGGCTGCTGAACGAGCGCACGAACGTGGTCAGTTTTTCGATCAGGTAGATCGAAACCGCCAGGGTCAGCACGATAATGAGCGAACGGGGTAGCAATTCGGTTGGGCGATGATGATCTGGCATGAACAATCCTCCTGATGCGGGGGCATTTTACCGCGAAGACGCGAAGAACGCGAAGTCATCCTGGCGACTTGGCGTCTTGGTGGTTGGCATAGAAGGCGAACCGCGAAGACGCGAAGTCATCTTGGCGACTTGGCGTCTTGGCGGTTGGCATAGAAGGCGAACCGCGAAGACGCCAGGGAGAGGCTTCGACGGCTCAACCTGGGCTGACCTGGTAGACGCGAAACCACTGATTGCGATAAACAACCGGGAAGGGCAACTCCCGCTCGATGAAAAAGACGACGAAATCGGCCTGGTATTTAGCGGCGATGGCGGCCAAGGCAGTCGCGTCGAGGTCGTTGTAACGGATGTCGCTGGCGCCGGCCGCGTGCAGGTCTTGCATACGCTGCCACCACAGCGCGGTGTACGGCACGCTGAAGTACTGCTGCGTACCGTCCTTCCATTCACCCACCACGGTCCGCTGGCTCTCCACGCGAAAGCCGTAGTAGTAGGGCGGCGTGATGAAAACGGCATCCACCGGCGTGTTTTCGCGCGCCCAAATCTGCACATCCCGCCACGCGGCCAGCAGATCGGCCGGCACGCGGGGCTGGGTCAGGGCGGCCGCGCCGGAGACGAGCAGCGCCAACAGCAGCCCGGCCGCGGTCCAGCGCACGGCGGCCGGCCAGGCCAGGAAGCGCCCCAGGCGCAGGCGCCTTGTCCGGGCAATCTGGCCGGCGCCCGCCCGCGCCAGGCCGTCCAGCGGCGCCCAGGATGCGAGACCCACGAGCAGCGGGCCAACCAGCACGCCGGTGCTCCAGGCGGCGGGCAGGGGCGCGAACAGCGCCAGCAGCGTCACCAGGCTGCCGGCGCGCGCCAACCCGCCGCGATCCCAGGATGTCAGGAACCAGCGCGCCACCAGCGGCAGGGCCAGCACGGTCAGGAGCCGTGTGCTGCGAAAAACCTGCCAGCGCAGAATCGGCCCCACCGGCCAAACCTCCGCGCCCATGAAGCCAATGACGGCCAGCAGCCCAACAACCAGGGCCGGCCCGACCAGCCAGCGCCCCTCGTCGCTGCGCCGCAAAGGCCACCAGCCCAGCCCGGCCAGCCAAATCCACAGGCCGAACGCGGCGAAATCGGTCACCGGCCAGGACAGCGGGAAACTGTGCTGGGATGAGCGCAGGCGCAAGAGCTCGATCCAGGTGGGCGTGAGCGGTTCGGCCGCCTGCCATGACCAGATGAGCGTGGGCAGCGCCAGGATCAAACCGAGCGCGGCGGCCAGCAGGGGCGCGGCCCAGCGGCGCCAGGGCAGACGCAGCAGGTCGCCGGCCAGGAGCAGGGCCAGGGCAAAGCCGCCGCTGAGCGCATGCAGGTTGATGGCGAGGCCGGCCAGGGCAAAGGCGAGCAGGCGCCGCTCCAACAGCCCGGCCAGCAAAGCCCACAGGGCCAGCGCCAGGCCCACATGGCGCGGCAGCGCGGAGCGCAAAATCAGATCATCCCCACCGAGCACCGGCAGCACGGCCAGGGTGAGCAGCAGGCCGATCAACAGGGGCCGCAGGGGCAGGCGGTCCGGCGCCAGGCGCAGGCTCAATCCCGCGACCGCGGCCAGGTAGGCCAGCAGCGTGAGCAGGTACACAACCACGAACAGGGTGGGAATGGAAGTGGAAATCAGCCGCGTGGCGAGGGCCAGGAGCTGGAAGTAGAAGGAAGGGTAGCCGCTGCGCGTAGCCAGCATTGGGTCGCCGGGGAAGAGGGTTGGATCGAGCGTTTGGTCGAGGAACGGCAGGTGAATGGCATGAGCATCCTCGGTGAGACCGAAGCGGTAGCCATGCGCCAGCAGGTGCAGGCCGGCAAAGAGGCCGATCAGGAACAGCCCTCCGGCGATGGGGAGCCAGCGGCGGCGGAGTGTGGTCAGGAACATGCGGCGCCCTCCTCAACGCGGCGTCAGGCGCAGGGTCATCACAGGGGTGCGCTTGCCCAGCAGACGAAAGCCGTGCCGGCTGTACAGGCGCTGACCGGCCGGGTTGCCGGCGTTGGTGTTGAGGCTGACGCTGACCGCGCCGCTGCGCCGGCAAAAGCGCAGCGCGTCGGTCAGCAGTTGGCGGCCGAGGCCCTGCCCCTGCACGGCCGGATGAACGGCCAGCCGCGCCAGCACGCCCATCTCCCCGCGCACGTCGCTGACCGCGTAGCCCATGACCTGGCCCGCCAGTTCCGCGACCACTGCATGGCTGCAGGTGACCAGCAGGCTGGTCAGATCGGCGGTCGCGGCGCGCCAGGGAGGGGCGAAGGCGGCGCTGTCCACGGCCAGCAGCGCCGCGATTTCGGCGGGTTGGGCGGGGCGCAGCGTGGCCGGCCCGGCGCCGTCGCTGGCGTGATCAATCCCCACCCCGCGCTGCATCACCTCCAGGTGATCGCTGACCTGAAAACCGAGGCGCTGCAGCGGCGTGTGCAGCCATTCGGCATGGGCGATATGCACCACCGCCTGCACGCGCCGGCCCTTGAGCGCCGCGGCCACCGGTTCCCACAGGCCGGGCAGGGCTTCTTCGGAACGCCAGCCGCCGAGCAGTGCGCAGCCGCGCAGTGCGGCCCAGCGCTCGACTGTTTCAGCGGGCAGCGCCGGCTGCGCCAGCGGGGTGGTCAGCAAAAATCCCCACAGCAGCGGCCCGGTTTCGGCCACCGCGCCGCTCGTCTGCTCCGAGGCCAGCAGGCCGGGCAGGTCCTCCGCGCCAAAGTTCAGCGCCCGGCGCCGCGTCTGATCGAGCAGCGTCAAGATGCGCGCCCCATCCCCCGGCTCCACCGGCCGCACCGTGACATGAAAGGTGTTGGCTTGCGTTTCATGGTCGTTCATGAGGGCGGATTATAGCATAGAAGCCGTCGAAGGGCGATTGAGGCGGGCAGATCGGCATCAACCGCCCTTCTCGAATTTGCGAATCTTCTCCCACAGCGGCGAATTGTCCAGGTCTTCCATCGCCCGGCGCAGTTCGATGATCTGATCGCGCAGTTGTGCGGCCTTCTCGAACTCCAGGGACTGCGCCGCGGTCTTCATCTCTTTTTCCAACTGCTTGATGATGCGCGCCGCCTCATCCTTGGGCAGCGCGGAGAGTGAAAGCGCCCGGCCGCCCGCGCCATCCTCGCCGCCCACATGGTAGACCGGCCGATCTTCGGCCACCATGCGGGCGCCGGCCACGCGCTGCGTCAAATCACGCACCGACTTGCTGATGCCGCGCGGCTCGATGCCATGCGCCTTGTTGTGCGCCAATTGGATGTCGCGGCGCCGGCTGGTTTCGTCCATCGCCCGCTGCATCGAATCGGTCACCCGGTCGGCGTAGAAGATGGCCGTGCCGTTGACATGGCGCGCGGCGCGGCCCACCGTCTGGATCAGCGCCGATTCGGAGCGCAGGAAGCCCTCTTTGTCCGCGTCCAGCACCGCCACCAGGGAAACCTCCGGCAGGTCAAGCCCTTCACGCAGCAGGTTGATGCCCACCACCACGTCATGCACGCCCAGGCGCAGATCACGCAGAATCTCGATTCGCTCCAGGGTGTCAATGTCCGAGTGCAGGTAATGCACCTTGATGTTGATCTCACGCAGGTAGTCGGCCAGGTCCTCGGCCATGCGCTTGGTCAGGGTGGTGACCAGCACTCGCTCGCCCCGCCCGGTGCGTAGGCGAATCTCGCGAATCAGATCATCAATCTGCCCCTTGGTTGGCCGCACGATGACCTGCGGGTCCACCAGGCCCGTCGGTCGAATGATCTGCTCGACGATCTGGCTGGAATGGCCGCGTTCGTAAGGGCCAGGCGTGGCGCTGGTATAAATCGCCTGGTTGACCAGCGACTCGAACTCCTCGAAGGTCAGCGGCCGGTTGTCGAGCGCGCTGGGCAGGCGGAAGCCGTACTGCACCAGCACCTCCTTGCGGCTGCGGTCGCTGCGGTACATGCCGGCAATCTGTGGAATCGTCATGTGGCTCTCATCCGCCACCAGCAGCCAATCGGCCGGGAAGTAATCGAGCAGGGTCCAGGGCCGGGCGCCGGCCGGGCGCCGGGCCAGGGGGCGGCTGTAGTTTTCGATGCCGGAGCAGTAGCCCACTTCGCGCATCATCTCCAGGTCGTAGCGGGTGCGCTGCTCCAGGCGCTGCGCTTCCAGCAGCTTGTCCTCGGCCCGGAACTGCTTGAGCTGCGCCTCCATCTCATCTTCGATCTCCTGGATGGCTTCCACCAGCTTGTCCTGCGGCGTAATGAAGTGCTTGGCCGGGTAGATGTCCACGGCCTGATGCTCCTGCAGCACTTCGCCGGTCAGCGCGTCCACCTCGGTGATGCGCTCGATCTGATCGCCCCAGAACTCGATGCGGTAGGCCATTTCGCCATACGCCGGCAGCACCTCCAGCGTATCCCCGCGCACGCGGAACTTACCGCGCTGCAGCGTGCCATCATTGCGGTCGTAGTAGATGCTGACCAGTTCGCGCAACACCGTATCGCGACGCACCGTGGCGCCGACGCGCAGATTGACCACCGCGCGACCATAGTCCTCCGGGCTGCCCAGGCCATAGATGGCCGACACCGAGGCCACGATCACCACATCACGGCGGCTCAGCAGGGCCGAGGTCGCGGCCAGGCGCAGGCGGTCAATCTCCTCATTGATCTGTGAGTCTTTCTCGATGTAGGTGTCGGTCTTGGGCGCGTAGGCTTCGGGTTGGTAGTAGTCGTAGTACGATACAAAGTAGTTGACCGCGTTCTTGGGGAAGAACTCTTTGAATTCCGAGTACAGCTGCGCGGCCAGCGTCTTGTTGTGCGCCATGATCAGCG
>JAYRVL010000875.1:0-5957 GCA_041918575.1 Anaerolineae bacterium
ACCGGAATGAGGCGGCGGATCGGGCCGTTGCCGGCGACCATTTCCTGCAGCCAGCCCCAGACGCGCGCATTGTCCTGTGCCTCGGTCGGCAGGATGAGGGCCATGCCGCCGGAGAGGGATTGCTGCAAACCCAGGCAATAGCCCGCCGGCCCTGCGCTGACAGCACGGCCGGCCGCGGTTTCCGGCGCCAGCGTCCAGGCGGCGCCATCATCGGTGCTGCGGGCCATGCCCTCATCCGCGGCCAGCAAGAGCAAATTGGGCAAGACCGCCAATTCGTGCAGGCGTCCGGCGCCGGCAAACGACGCTCGCCAGGTCAAGCCGCTGTCGCATGAACGCTGCAGCGCGCCGGCGTCGAGCACATAGACCTGTCCGGGCTGCACAGGATGGGCCACAGCCTGCAGCGGTGCTGATTCTGCGCCGCTTGTCCACCGCAGCCCAGGCAAAGGCTCCCAGGTCTCGCCGCCATCGCCGCTGCGATAGACCGCGGCCGGCAGGGTGCTCACAAAGATCACCCGTGGATCAACCGCGTCGAACGCGATGCTGTAAACGTAAGGACTTTCCAGACCTCGGCTCATCGGCCGCCAACTGCCGCCGCCGTTGACACTGCGAAACAGACCATGCCCATCCGCGCCGGCAAAAATCACGTCTTTCTGATGCGGA
Source organism: Anaerolineae bacterium (assembly GCA_041918575.1). GTDB lineage: Bacteria > Chloroflexota > Anaerolineae > SSC4 > Amarolineaceae > Amarolinea. The sequence continues at coordinate 661 of JAYRVL010000875.1, forward strand.
CTGACGGCCACCGTCCAGAACGCACGCCCCTGCAACTGCGCATGGCGCACCTGCCAGTCGTCGTCGTCTCGCCGCATCACCCACACGCCATCCGCGGTGGCTGCACACAAGCGCATAAGAATCGTTCACCTCAACCCAAGTATAACCTCGTCTGCACGAGAACGCAAACAGCCCTACGCCATCAGCTTACCGCCGTCCACGTGAATGGCCTGGCCGATGATGTAGGCGGCGGCCTCGGAGGCCAGGAACAGGACCAACGGCGTCACGTCTGTCACCTCACCCAGGCGCCGGGCGGGGATTTCGCTCAGCCACCGCGCCATCTGCTGTTCGTTGTGGCGCAGATGTTCGGTCATGGGCGTGACGATGACGCCCGGACAGACCGCGTTGACCCGCACGCCATAGGCGGCAAACTCACGCGCCGCCTCTTTGGTAAAACCGACCTGGCCGGCCTTACTGGCGGCATAGCCCGCGCGCAGATAGAGCGGCTGCGCCTTGCCGGCCGTCGAGGCGATGTTGATGATCGTGCCGCGGCCCTGCGCCTGCATGATGCGCCCGACGGCCTGGGTACACAAGAATGTACCCTTGAGGTTGGTGTCCAGCGCCAGGTCCCAGTCGGCCTCGCTCATCTCCAGGATCGAAGCCACCGGCTCCACGCCGGCATTGTTGACCAGGATGTCCACATGACCCCAACGCGCCAGGGCAGCGGCCACCAGGGCGTCAACAGCGGCCCGGTCGCGTACGTCGGCCGGCCAGGCCAGCGCGTCAGCGCCCTGCGCGTGCAGCTCCGCGGCCACCGCCTGCGCCGTCTGCGCATCGAGGTCGTTCACCAGGACGGCGGCGCCGGCCGCAGCAAACGCCAGCGCCAGGCCACGGCCAATGCCGCGCCCGGCGCCGGTGATGAGAACCACCTGCCCAGTAAAATCAAAGGTGAGCATGATTCCCGCTTCTCAGGCAATGACGCCCAGCGCGCGGCCGGCGCGGGCAAAGGCCGCCAGGGCATCTTCGATGTCTTCCACCGTATGCGCAGCCGTCACGTTAGCACGGATGCGGCTGGTGCCATCCGGCACGGCCGGCGGCAGGACGCTCAGGGCAAAGATGCCATCTTCCTGCAAGAGATGAGTCATGGCCATCGCGCGCTCGTCGGTGCCCACGATGACCGGGATGATGGGCGTCACCGTGCGGCCGGTGTTGAAACCGAGCGCCTTCAGCCCGCCCAGGAAATGCTCCACATTGCGCTGCAGAATCGCCTTACGCGCCGGCGCTTCTTCTTCCAGTACATCGAACGCAGCCTTGGCCGCGGCCGCGACCGGCGGCGGCAGCGCGGCCGAAAAGACAAAGGCCCGCGCCACATGCTTGAGATAGGTGATGGTGCGCTTGTCGCCGGCGATGTAGCCGCCAATGGCGGGAATGGTCTTGCTGAGGGTGCCCATCTTGATGTCAATCGCGCCGGGCATGTCGAAGTGCTCCTCGATCCCGTGGCCGGTCTTGCCCAGGACGCCCAGGCTGTGGGCCTCGTCAATCATCAAGCGCGCGCCGTGGCGCCGACATACATCCACCAACGCCGGCAAGTCAACGATGTCGCCATCCATGCTGAAGACCGCATCGGCCACCACCAGCTTGCTCACACCGGCCGGCGCTTTGCGCAGCTGCCGCGCCAGGTCATCCATGTCGTTGTGGCGAAAGCGCACGAACTCGGCGCGACTCAACAGGCAGCCATCCACGATACTGGCATGGTTCCATTTATCAGACAGCACCCAATCGTTACGCCCCACCAACGTGGAGATCGTCGCCAGGTTGGTGGCATAGCCGCTGGAGTAGGTAATGGCGTCGTCTGTGCCTTTGAAACGGGCGATGGTCTGCTCCAGCTCCTCATGCAAGGTCAGGGTGCCGGCCAGGATGCGCACCCCATGCGTTCCGGTGCCGAAGCGATCAATCGCCGCCTTCGCTGCTTCATTGATCTTGGGATGGTTGAGCAGTCCCAGGTAGCTGTAGGACGCAAACATCAGTTTCTTGCGGCCACGCACCAGTACATGCGCGCCGTCAAGTTCGGCTACGGGCTGCAAAAAGTAATAGACATTATCTTCCTGACCACGGCGCACGCGTTCGGCCATCTCATTGATGCGCCACTGCACCGTATCTTGCCAGGAAGTCGGCTCCGTCGGTTGGTCTGGGGCAGCAGCCAAAGGTTGTTGCAACATGGTAATCTCCTGCTTCGACTCTCTTCTCTTGCCACGCGGCAGCTTTGCCACCACCACAACACGGCGTTTTGCGCGCAATATCGCCAGCGAACAGGCTTCTGTGGACAGAAACATCGGGAAAAACACGCGCCCGTGACAAAGGTTACGGGAAGTTTAACACAAGGGTATTGCATTTACAAGGTAGGCATGTCCCTGTTATAATGAGGCAACAACTTCAACCACGGAGGCGGATCAGTTTCGATGCGACCAACCTTCGACGCGCTCATGCTGGCGCTGCTTGTCATTGCCCGTGTACGTATTGACACCCTGGCCGAGGCCGCGGTGCTGCCCCTGCGCTTCCAGGATGCGGCGCGGCAGCCGTTCCTGGGCCAGCTGCTCTCACCGGCTGCCATGAATGCCTTCGGCGCGGTCTACGCCGATCCCCTGGCGCTCGTGCTCATCGCGATCAGTTTTGTTAGTCTGGCTCTCTACCTGCTGGTGGACGGCCTGCGCGACCGCCTGTCTGCCCACCTGACCACGCGCCTGAAATGGCTCCTGCTCATCGTCATCGTCCTGGCAACCGTCGTCGCACCCACCTGCAAGCTGATCCTTCTGCGCCAGGGCAGCGGCCCGGCCAGCTACAGTCACGACGGCGGCGTCATCCAGACCGAGGCCACGATCCAGTTCTTCCTGGCCGGCCGCAACCCCTACCAGGCCGACTACACCCAGACCCCAATGGCCGCATGGGGCTTCGACGAGTACCGCACTGCGCTCTACCACTACCCTTATCTGCCCTGGACTTTCGCCTTTTCCGCGCCCTGGTACCTACTCAGCCAGGCCCTGCTCGGCTGGTACGATCAGCGTTTCGTCTACCTCCTGCTTTTCCTGCTGATGCTGGCGATGGTCCCCGGCCTGGCGCGGCGCGACGAAGCGCACGATTCGTCCCGCGCCGGTTCCCCCGCGCTGACGCTCACCGCGCTGCTGGCGCTCAACCCCATCATGGCGAACGACATCCTTTTTGGGCAAAACGACAGTTTTGTGCTCTTCTGGCTGATGCTGGCGCTCTGGTTCTGGCGCCGGGCCAATTCTGCGCCCGCGCTGGGCTGGCTTTCGCCGCATACGCTCTCTGCGGTCTGCTTCGGCCTGGCCTGCGCCAGTAAACCGACGGCCTGGTTTCTGGCGCCCTTCTACGCCCTGCTGCTGCTGCGATCAGGCCTGGCTGGCCGCCGCCTGGCTTGGCGCGACCAGTTGACCGGCTTGATCTGGCGACTGTTGCCGGCCGTTGTGGCCTTCGCCGCCCTGGTGTTGCCCTACGCCCTGTGGGACTTCGACGCGCTGCTGGACGATGTCTGGCGCTGGTCCAACGGCACGGCTAGCCAGGCCTACCAGATTTGGGGCTGGGGCGCCAGCAACTTCGTGCTCGCCCTGGGCTGGGTTACGAACCGTTTTGCCTACTGGCCGTTCTGGGCGCCGCAGCTTCTGCTGGCCGGGCCGGCCCTGGTCTGGCTGCTGCGCCGGCAGTGGCTGGACAACAGCCTGGCCGGCGCAGCCTGGCGCTACGGACTCTTCCTCTTCCTCTTCCTGCTCGTCTCCCGCTTCCTGAACGAGAACTACCTCGGCTTCATCCTGGCCTTCTGGGCGCTCGGCTACTTCGGTACAGCCCATGAATGATCATCCTGCTGCGTTACCGCGACAGGCGCTGCTCCAGGGCGGCGAAGAACCAATCGCTGACCGTCTCCGACACGCCCTTGCGCGCGCCAAACTAAATCATTTGACGACCGACTGCCATCCGGCTATGATTTGGAGTAGAAAGAGGTATTCCCATGATCGAACCGTTCATTTCCACCCACCATGGTCACCGCCGTTTCAACCCGCTCACGGGCGAATGGGTGTTGGTGTCGCCGCACCGCACGCAGCGTCCGTGGCAGGGCCAGGTGGAAAAACTTCCGTCGGAAACCCGCCCGGCGCACGACCCCACCTGCTATCTCTGTCCGGGTAACGGTCGGGCTGGCAGCGCGCGTAACCCCCTGTACGACAGCACTTTCGTCTTCACCAACGACTTTGCCGCCCTCGTGCCCGACACTCCCGACGGCGAGGTGGACGATCCCCTCTTCCGCGCCGCGCCCACGCCGGGCACGTGCCGCGTCATCTGCTTCTCGCCACGTCACGACCTGACCCTGCCTGAAATGCCGATCTCCCAAATTCGGGCCGTGGTGGACGTGTGGGCCGCGCAATCCGCAGAACTAGGGCAGACCTATCGCTGGGTGCAGGTGTTCGAGAACAAGGGCGCGATCATGGGCTGCTCCAATCCCCATCCCCACGGCCAGGTTTGGGCGCTGAACGCGCTGCCCAACGAACCGGCCAAAGAAGAGGGCCAGCAGCGCCTCTACTACGCACAGCACGGCCGGCCGCTGCTGTTGGATTACGTGGCCCGCGAACTGGACAAGGCCGAGCGCGTGATCGCGACGAACGATGACTGGGTGGCGCTGATCCCCTATTGGGCTATCTGGCCGTTCGAAACCCTGCTGCTGCCGCGGCGGCCGGCGCTGCGCCTGCCTGACCTGGGCGCTGCGTCGCGCGACGCGCTGGCAGACATCCTCAAGCGCCTGCTCACGCGCTACGACAACCTCTTCGAGACTTCGTTCCCCTACTCGATGGGATGGCATGGCGCGCCCTGGTCGGCCGGCGACTACAGCCACTGGCAGCTGCATGCGCACTTCTACCCGCCGCTGCTGCGCTCGGCCACCGTCAAGAAATTCATGGTCGGTTATGAGATGTTGGGCGAAGCGCAGCGCGACATCACCCCCGAACAAGCCGCGGCGCGGCTGCGCGAGGTATCGGAGATTCATTACAAAGTCACCGCCGAATGAATTCGGGGCGAAGGGACGTTCCGCGGGTTCCTGGTACACGGATTGACACAGATCAACACGGATGATAATAGAACGATCCGTGTGAATCCAATCTTTGTTGATCCGTGTACTAAGCCTGTTTTCGACACCCCAATGGGTAGTAGGTCATCAGGCACTTGCCACAAGCCGTCGCGTAGAACGTTTGAGCGAAAACAGGACTGTTCCTACAGGTTGTGTGCGATTTGCCAATGACCACAAGCTGTTGTATGGA